>JBIPNF010000295.1:0-2654 GCA_044373885.1 Flavobacterium sp.
ATTCAGTTATTAGCATAAACCCAATTAACACTAAAAATGTCAAACCTAAAATCTGAATAGAAGGATGTTTGTTTACAAAAATCCCAACAGGAACAGCAAATTGCATCATAATCAATACAGAAATTACGACCGCAGTAACCATTATATAAATAGCACCTTCAATACCGTTGGTCATTCCCACGGCTGTCAAAATACTGTCAAATGAAAATACTAAATCAATCAAAATTATTTGAAAAATTACATTTGAAAATGATTTGGTAGCCGATTTGCCCAATTCTTTTTCTTCTTGCCCTTTTTCCTCTACTTTTTCTCGAATTTCATTGGTGCTTTTATACAATAAAAATAACCCTCCAAATAGCAAAATCAAACTCTGTCCTGAAATTTGAGCTGAAAACCAACTGTAATCAAAGGAAAACCAAGCTTCTTTCATAGCAATCAAAACGGAGATTCCCATCAAAAGAGCAATTCGCATGAACATTGCCAAAAACATTCCGATTTTTGTAGCTCTTTTTCGTTTTTCTTCGGGTAATTTCCCCGTTGCAATCGAAATGAAAATTATGTTGTCAATTCCTAACACGATTTCTAGAAAAGTCAAGGTTAATAAGGCAATCCAAGCGCTTGGGTTTAAAAAAACTTCCATTTATTTAGGTGTAAAATTTGATTTATTATTAAAATTATTGATAAACTATAGTTTATTAGCGATTCCTTTTTGCTTTTCGTCACTTCCAATTATTCCAAATTCAAAGGTATAAGAATTTTTCGTAGTTGACACTATTCGCATACTAATTGCTTTTTTTTCTTGAATATTTTTTGGGTGTAATTTTTGTAGAACAAACTCGCAATCGTTCACCCAACGCACCGTCGCAGTATCGGTTTTGCCTTCGTAAGTCTCAATTTGCAACCTTTCTGTACGCTCAAAAACTGTCGTTTTCTTAACGCCATTCACGACAAAATCAAACTGAAACTTGCCCGTTTTGAAGTCCTTGCAATTTCGTTCTACATCATAACACGATGTCAAAATCAATAACGAGACGAAGAATATTATTTTTTTCATTTTTATTTTTTTTTGGAGCTTTTTCCTGCTGTCATTCCAAATCCTCGCTAAAAAGCTCGGGATTTTCCCTTCCACCTGCCTGTTGGCAGGCAGGTCAGGGCTAGTTATTCAATTTTAATATCATATTTATCCAATAATCCAACGATTCCTTGCGATGAAAACTTTGCTTTTCGCATCGGATTAAACTCTGGGTCAATTTTGAAATTTTGTGCCAACGTAAAATCTGCAGCTCCCAATTGCGTATCATTAAAAATAGCACCTTCCAAATTGCTATTCTCAAAAACGGAATTCGATAAATTGGCACCAATAAAAGTGACTTCTTTTAAAGACGAATTCATGAATTTTGTTTTCAACATTTTTTTATTGGCAAACGAAGCATAATCTAAAACGCATTCTTCAAAACTCACGTTAAATAAAAAATCATCACATTCATTGAATAAAATCCCTAGCAATTTACAGTTAATAAAATCCACCGTTTTCAAGCCTGTACCTCTAAAGCTGGTCATGGAAAGATTGCAATCAAAAAACTCGCAATCGATAAAAGTATTACTTGAAAAATTACTATTCGAAAAATCGCAATTCTTGAAAACACAACCTTCAAACTCTCGATTGTTTACCCTTTTATTTATTGAAATGACTTTTTCAAAAGTCTTATGAATGTGAATTAATGCGTCCATTATTTATTGAAAAGGCTTTTCATTATTGTATTCAATCCTAAAAAAAGCATCACCATTGCTGTAATACAAATCGCAATCCCAATTCCTAATATCAAATAAAATACAGGTTGTAATTTATTTATAAAACCAAAATGAATAACAGCTGGACCTATAAACAAACAAGGTAAAGCAATTGTAATAAATTTTATTCCTTTGTTCAAAAGTTCTTTATCGGTATTCATCTTATTTATTTTCTGTTAAATAATGGTCAACCGCTTTTCTAACGCTTCCATATTTTTCTAATAATTCTGTACCAATTTTGTAGGTTACAGGAATTTCACTCATAATCATTTTTACGCCACGATCCACTAATTTGCTATTACTCAATTGCATGTCAACCATTTTGTTTCCTTTGACTTTTCCTAATTGAATCATCGTTGCCGTTGAAATCATGTTCAGCACTAATTTTTGAGCTGTTCCTGCTTTCATCCTGGAGCTTCCAGTTACAAATTCAGGACCAACAACCACATCTATTGGGTATTTAGCTGTTTGCGAAAGCGGACTATCTGCATTACAAGAAATAGAACCTGTAATAATATTGTTTTCATTGCACGCTTTCAAACCTCCAATAACGTAAGGTGTAGTTCCTGAAGCCGCAATTCCAATGACAACATCATTTTCAGAAATGGTATGTTCTTGCAAATCAATCCAGGCTTGTGTTGGATTATCTTCGGCATTTTCTACCGCCATACGAATGGCTTTGTCGCCACCCGCAATGATTCCGTTGACCAAATCAAAAGGAACTCCGAAAGTTGGAGGACATTCTGAAGCATCAACAATTCCTAAACGCCCTGAAGTTCCTGCTCCAATATAAAAAAGACGGCCACCCAATTGCATTTTAGCTACTATTTGAGCAACCAAAAGTGAAATTTGCGGCAATGCTT
>JBIPNF010000087.1:0-9340 GCA_044373885.1 Flavobacterium sp.
CTTGTGCATACGTATTCATAGCCAATAGCAATGTGAACGCACTGAAGCGAATCATTTTTTTGTTCATTTTACGTTAATAATAATCTTAATAAAGTGGGGAGAAAAGTATAGAATTTACCATACCCAAACCTTTTTTCCCGAAAGTTTGATACTCGATGTAATAGGCAGGTCTCCTGGCTTGCGTCTTGTTGTTGACCTTCCCATTTATTTAAGTTGATAAAAACTTAGTTTCAAACAGTGGTTTTGTAGTAACAACAAGCTGATTAGCTAACAGTTGCGGGAACAGCACAGGAATTATGATTTACACTTTTGATGACTTATGAATGATACGATTCTAAATCTCAAGTGTGAAATCCTTCACCTGTTTCCCTTTTAATGCGGTTTTAATACTAAAACAGCAACCTTAATACGAGTGCAAATATAGGATTATGATTTGAATATTTGAATATAATTATAGAATTGAGTAAATAAAACAAACATAACTTTTACATTTGTAAAACTTTTTAAGTAAACCTATGAAATCCAATTTCCTTCTCTTTTTCACTTGTTCCGTATTGCTATACTTTTTGGGATGCAAACAAAATAACGAGAAAAATTTAGTTCCAATTTCGGCTTCCGCCAATAGCGTAAAGTATGCCAAAGGTTTAGAAATTTATAAATATGAGGGTTATTCAATACTGAAAATTACAAAACCATGGCCCGAAGCAACATCAGGATTCACCTATATTCTAAAAGAAAAAAACGGAATTATTCCTGATAGTTTAAAGAAATTTACAGTGATTTCTGTTCCAATTCAATCGATTGTGGTAACTTCTACAACCCATATTCCATCACTAGAAATGTTAGGTGTCGAAAATTCGTTGGTAGGTTTTCCGAGTACCAATTTTATTTCATCTGTGAAAACTAGAAAAAGAATTGATGCCGGAAAAGTCCGGGAAGTAGGTGTCAATGAAAGTCTAAATACCGAAGTTTTAATCGATATGAAACCCGATGTGATTGTGAGTTTCGGTATTAATAATAGCAACCCAACGATTGATAATTTACAAAAAAGCGGTCTGAACATATTGATAAATGGCGATTGGACAGAGCAATCACCATTAGGAAAAGCAGAATGGATTAAGTTTTTCGGAGCCTTATACGGATTGGATGCCAAGGCAAACGCCCTTTTTAGTTCCATAGAAAATAATTACAAAAATGCTTTGGCTTTAACCGAAAAAACGACTCAAAAACCAACAGTCCTTAGTGGTGCAATGTTTCAAGATCAATGGTATGTTCCGCAAGGAGAAAGTTGGGTTTCGGTATTTCTGAAAGATGCGAAATCCGATTATTTATGGAAAGAAACTAAAGGTTTTGGAAGTTTGTCTTTGCCATTTGAAACCATTTTTGACAAAGCTCAAAACGCATCTTTTTGGATTGCCCCGGGCGATTTTTCCTCGTTGAAACAAATGAGTGACAGCAATCCTCATTATGCTGAATTTTCGAGTTTCAAAAATAAAAAGGTATATTCGTATGCCATAAATAAAGGTGCAAAAGGTGGAATTCTATATTTTGAATTGGCTTCTGCCCGCCCCGATTTAGTTTTGAAAGATTTAATTAAGATATTTCATCCTGAATTGTTGCCCAATTACCAACCCTTTTTCTTTCAAAAATTAGAATAATTTGAAGCCTACAAATAAAAACACAGTACTTTTTTCAACCCTAATTTTAGGAGTTGTTTTGTTGTTTTTACTCAACATCAGTTTGGGCTCCATAACTATTCCCGTAAAAGACATTTTCAATAGCATTATAAACGGAAGTTGCAGCAAAGAATCGTGGAATTACATCATTTTAAATTACAGATTACCAAAGGCTATTGTAGCGATATTAGTGGGAATTGGACTTTCAATTAGCGGATTGCTGATGCAAACCTTATTCAGAAATCCATTGGCGGGACCTTACGTTTTAGGATTGAGTTCAGGTGCCAGTTTGGGAGTTGCAACTGTGCTATTAGGGGCTACTTTTTTGCCTGCTTTTCTTTCGGAATTTTTCCTTTCTTCCTTTGGAATCATACTCGCTTCAAGTTTGGGGAGTTTCTTGGTTTTATTATCTGTATTGGCCATTGCGCAACGACTTCGAGATACGATGGCAATTCTAATTGTTGGATTGATGTTCGGCAGTTTGACTAGTGCTATTGTTGGAAGTTTAACCTATTTCAGCACTGCCGAACAACTACAGAAATTTACCTTTTGGTCATTGGGAAATCTTGGAAATTTATCTTGGAACTCCATTGGCATTTTATGCTGTTGTGTGGCTTTAGGATTGCTTTTAAGCGTTTTAAGCATCAAACCATTAAACGCATTATTATTGGGTGAAAATTATGCAAAAAGTCTTGGAATAAATTACAAGAAAACCAAATACATCATCATTTTCGCAACCAGTTTATTGGCAGGAAGTATTACCGCTTTTGCAGGACCTATTGCTTTCATTGGACTTGCAGTTCCACACATTGCCAAATTAGTATTTCAAACCAGCAATCACAAAATATTATTTTGGAGTACCTTACTTTTTGGTGCCATTATTATGTTGGTTTGCGATATCATTTCACAAGTCCCAGGAACCGAGATTATCTTACCAATTAATGCGGTGACTTCTATTTTTGGAGCGCCAATTGTGATTTGGTTGTTGGTTAGAAAAAGAAAAATGATGTCTTAATTGCTGTGGTGTTTAAAGTCACAGATTGAAGGTTTAACCGCAAGGAGCGCAAAGTTTTCGCAAGGTTTACAAATAAAAGTCTATTCCCTTTTCCAACCACAAAAAAACAAAGTTTTATCAAAAGACACAAAGAAAAATCTATTATCTATTTGTCAATTATCTTGTAACTTTTATCTTAACTATTCAACTAGCTATTTTCTTTATGATATCGCTCTTCTATTCTTTTGATGTCTTTTATAGAACTCCTCGCCCACTGCAATCGCTTTGTGAGGATTTCATATTCAGATAATTGCCAATTTATTTCCGAAGTCCGAAGTCGGTGCATGAGATTTTGAATAATAATTGCTGCCGAAACAGAAATGTTCAAACTCTCCGTGAATCCAACCATTGGAATTTTCAGAAAACCATCTGCTTTTTGCAAAATCTCTTCCGATAATCCATCTCGTTCAGTACCAAAAAACAAAGCACTGGGTTTTGAAATATCAAAATCTTCTAGCAAACAATCATTTTCGTGCGGTGTCGTGGCAATAATTTGATACCCTTTTGCTTTTAAAGAATCAATACAGCCAGAAATACTATCAAATGCATTGATATCAACCCATTTTTGAGCGCCCATTGCAATTTCTTTGTCAATACTTTTTCCATAACGCTGCTCAATAACATTCAATTCTTGAATACCAAAAACCTCGCAACTGCGCATAACCGCACTCGTATTGTGCATTTGAAAAATATCTTCAACGGCTATCGTAAAATGATTTGTTCTGTTTTTTAATACGTTCAAAAAACGCTCTTTTCTATTGTCGGTAAGTATGTTTTCAAGAAATTCTAAGTAGGCAATGTCAACCATTATTTCAATTATTTTTGGTAAAATTAGAAACAAATTTGAGTTATCAAAACTTTTCGATTTAAACTTGAGTCCTAAAAAAATTCCAACGTTCTAAAAACCACTTTTAACCAAACAATTCTTTATATTTGCACTTTCAAAAACACACAACAATGACTATTTTAAACGAATTAAATGCTGTTTCACCAATTGATGGAAGATACAGAAGCAAGACCTTTTCATTGGCGCCCTTCTTTTCAGAAGAAGCTTTAATAAAATACCGCGTATTAGTTGAAATTGAGTATTTTATTGCATTGTGCGAAATTCCATTACCTCAATTAAAAAGTATCGATTCAAGTGTGTTTGAAAGCCTCAGAAACATCTATAAAAACTTTTCTACAGAAGATGCCCTTTGGATAAAAGAAACCGAAAAAGTTACCAATCACGATGTAAAAGCAGTTGAATATTTCATCAAAGATACTTTCGAAAAATTGGGATTGTCACAATACAAAGAATTCATCCATTTTGGATTGACTTCGCAAGACATCAATAATACAGCTATACCATTATCCACAAAAGACGCTTTTGAAAAAGTGTACATGCAATCTTTAATTGCATTAACATCCAAATTAAAAGAGTTGAGCGTTGAATGGCGCGATATTCCAATGTTGGCAAGAACTCACGGACAGCCAGCCTCTCCAACGCGTTTGGGTAAAGAAATCGGGGTGTTTGTTGAACGATTAGAAGAGCAAATGCGCTTGTTATTCAACATTCCATTTGCAGCAAAATTTGGAGGCGCAACAGGAAATTATAACGCCCATCATGTGGCCTATCCTCAGATAGATTGGAAAAAATTTGGAAGTGATTTTGTAGAAGGAAATTTGGGTTTGCACCATTCTTTTCCAACCACACAAATAGAACATTACGATCATTTCGCAGCGTTTTTCGATGCTTTGAAAAGGATAAATACCATTATAATTGATTTAGACAGAGATATTTGGACGTATGTTTCTATGGAATATTTCAAACAAAAAATCAAAGCAGGAGAAATTGGTTCTTCGGCAATGCCGCACAAAGTAAATCCTATTGATTTTGAAAATTCGGAAGGGAATTTAGGAATGGCGAATGCTATTTTTGAGCACCTTTCGGCTAAATTACCGTTGTCGAGATTGCAACGCGATTTGACAGATAGTACGGTTTTGAGAAATATTGGAGTTCCAATGGGACATACTTTAATTGCGTTTGAGGCCACTTTGAAAGGATTGAACAAATTGCTTTTGAACGAACCTAAATTTCACGAAGATTTAGAGAAAAACTGGGCTGTTGTTGCCGAAGCCATTCAAACGATTTTACGAAGAGAAGGTTACCCAAATCCTTACGAGGCGTTGAAAGGATTGACCAGAACCAACGAAACAATTGACAAAAAAGCAATTCATAATTTCATTTCAACTCTTGAAGTTTCTGACGAGATTAAAGCGGAATTGATGCAAATTACACCGAGTAACTTTGTAGGAATATAGTACGGTTTTGATGGTGTTTGCGGATACGGTTTGCAAATCTGAGCTGCCAGATTCTTATTGCTATCAAGAACTAATTATGAAAATCTAATCGTAATTTCATAGCCCCGATAGTAGCGGCATCCTTTTGTGGCGGGTTTCGCCACAAAAGATACAGCGTATAGCGGGACAAATCTTATGGTAAAAAAAGAAATTACTGCTCCAAAAAAACAAAAAACTATTTCAGAATTTGACTGGCGTGTTCTTTAGTTTTTACGTCTGAAATAACTTCGTCGATACTTCCATTTTCATCGATTATGAAAGTCGTTCTGTGGATTCCGTCATATTCTTTTCCCATGAATTTTTTAGGTCCCCAAACTCCAAAAGCTTGAATCACCGATTTGTCTTCATCGGCCAAAAGTGGGAAGGGAAAATCAAATTTATCTTTAAATTTGGCTTGCGCTTTTTGAGAATCGGCACTTACGCCTAAAATGGCATAATTGTTAGCTTGAAAACGTTCGAAATTATCCCGTAAATCACAAGCTTCTGCAGTACAACCTGGCGTATTTGCTTTTGGGTAAAAGAAAACTACTAGTTTTTTTCCTTTGTAATCGGCTAATTTGTGTGCAATTCCATCTTGGTCAATACCTGAAAATTGTGGTGCTTTATCGCCTTTTTTTAATGTAGTCATTGTTGTTTATTTTTAATTGCTACTCTTTTTTGAAAATGAAATTTAATGCATTTATTGTAGTAAATTTACGATTCAAATTTAACGAAAAATGAATAAGCAAGAACGAATAACATTTGTTATTAATACGTTAAAAGAAAAATACCCCAGTATTCCGATTCCTTTGGACCATAAAGATTCCTATACTTTGTTGATCGCTGTTTTGCTTTCGGCACAATGCACTGATGTTAGGGTCAACCAAATTACACCCTTATTGTTTGCTAAAGCGGACAATCCGTATGATATGATTAAAATGTCGGTAGAGGAAATAAAAGCCATCATTAGACCATGTGGATTATCGCCAATGAAATCGAAGGGAATTCATGGATTGTCGCATATTTTAATTGACAAACATGGCGGAAAAGTGCCACAAAGTTTTGAAGCCTTGGAAGAATTACCTGCTGTGGGGCATAAAACAGCAAGTGTGGTAATGTCGCAAGCTTTTGGAGTTCCTGCATTTCCTGTAGACACGCACATTCACCGATTAATGTACCGATGGAATTTGACCAATGGAAAAAATGTAGTTCAAACGGAGAAAGATGCCAAAAGGATTTTCCCAAAAGAGATATGGAATGATTTGCATTTACAAATCATTTGGTACGGGCGAGAATATTCACCTGCTCGAGGTTGGGATTTGGAAGCTGATTTAATTACCAAAACTATAGGTAGGAAATCGGTTTTGGACGAATATTATAAAAAAAAATCCCGATAAAAATATCGGGATTTTGATTAATTAGCTAAAATTTCAATTGACATTTTACCAACTTTAATTACGTTCAATGCTTTTGAGTAATTAAGTAAAAACTGAATTGTTTCCTTTTTTGGTAATTTTTTTGAAACTTCAAATGCTTGATTAGAGTAGATTTTCGCCATAATTATAAAAGAATTAATTTCTATTTAACTATAACGTTATATCTTCCAAAAAAGTATTAATTGGTTAAAATAATTTGATGTTTGTCAATAACTTTTCTCAGATTCATAATTGCGTAACGCATTCTGCCTAAGGCAGTATTAATGCTAACGCCTGTCATTTCTGAAATTTCTTTGAAACTTAAATCTTGATACATGCGCATCATTAAAACTTCTTTTTGTTCGGCGGGAAGTTCCTCAATTAATTTTCTCAAATCATTTTCAACTTGAGTAGTAATTAATTGTGATTCAATGTTGGGTACATTATCTGACATTATAGAAAAAATAGAAAATTCCTCTGTTTCTCTGTACATTGGCATTTTCTTATTTCTTCGGTAATGATCAATAATAAGATTGTGAGAAATTCGCATTACCCAGGGTAAAAATTTTCCTTCTTCGTTATAGGAATTAGATTTCAGGGTTTTAATAACTTTAATAAAAGTATCCTGAAATATATCATCTGAAATATCTCTATCCGATAATTTGGAATAGATAAAACCGTAAATCTTAGATTGGTGTCTGTTAATTAATATAGCCAGGGCATTTTCATCACCTGCTACGTAATTTTTTACCAATAGTGCGTCTGGGGTTTGTACATTAGCCATAAAAATACCTTTTAGTTGTTAAATAAATATGAGAATTATCTCTAAAAAGTAGTTTTTTATAATAGGCAAATGTTAAATTAGAATTAAATTATGACCAAATATAATATAAATAAAATTGATAAAACAACCCCCAACTAAAAATTTAACATATTTGATACAATAAAACGCGTAAAACAGCACAAAACCAACATAAAATTCAGTTTATAGAACGATGTAATTTCAAATAGTTGTTTATTACTGATAGACTTTAATATAATCTATTTTGAAATCTTGAGGGAAAACTTTATTATCGACTTCAGGACCTCCGAAATTTCCACCAACAGCCAAATTAAGAATTATATAAAAAGGTTGATTGTATGGCCAAATATCTTCGGTTTTGAGTGTTGGTTGGAAAGTATAAACCGAAATACCATCAATGAAAAATTCGATTTTGTCCTTTGTCCAATCCATTGCATAAATATGAAATCCATCTTCGATGTTATCAAATTTTGTTTTCTTGGTATTGATAGTTTCACCGTGACTGTCTTGCGTGTGCAAAGAGGTAAAAACCATGTGAGGTTCTCTACCAACGTATTCTAAAATATCGATTTCACCACATTTAGGCCAACCCACATTGGAAATATTAGTACCCAACATCCAAAAAGCAGGCCATAACCCATGGCCAACTGGCAGTTTTGCTCTTGTTTCAAAACGACCGTATTGAAACTGTTTTTTGCCCTTAGTAGTGATTTTTGTAGACGTGAATACCTCTGAATCCAATTTTGCTTGGATTACTAAATTACCGTCAACAAAAGTATGATTTTTATCGGTATAAATTTGACGTTCATTGTTTCCCCAACCACATAAATCAGGGCATCCATTCCCTAATTCGAAATTCCACAAAGACATATCAAGCGTTTTGGAATTGAAGTTTTCTTCCCAAACTAAAGTACGTTTTGTTGTTTGAGCAAAACAAAAATTACTACAGATAAATGCAACTAAAAAGTACTTTTTCATTTTATTATTTAATTTGAATATTGGAAACTACTTTCCAAAGTTGTTGTAGAACTTCCACCTACGAAAACTTTAAAATCTCCAGATTCTGATTCCCATTTAGAATTAGCAGTAAAGAATTCTATAGTTTTTTCGTTGATAGTAAAAGTTACTGTTTTGGATTCATTGGGTTGTAATTCAACCATTTCAAAACCTTTCAATTCTTTAACGGGTCTTGTGATGCTTCCAATTAAATCGCGAATATAAAGTTGAACCACTTCTTTTCCAGTTACTTTTCCTGAATTTTTAAGTGTAACAGAAACTTGAATTTGACCATTTTTAGAAAAGGTATTTGCACTTAATTTTAAATTAGAATAATCAAATTTAGAATAACTCAAACCGTAACCAAAAGGATACAATGGTGTGTTTTTTTCATCGGAATAATGTGACCAAAAAACACTTTCGGGTTCATTCATAGTTGGTCTTCCCGTGTTTTTGTAATTGTAATAAATCGGTACTTGCCCAATAGTTCTTGGGAAAGTCATTGGTAGTTTTCCACTTGGATTATAATCACCATAAAGAACTTGTGCGATTGCATTTCCGCTTTGAGTTCCCAAATGCCACGCTTCTACAATAGCAGGAATGTGAGCATCTGCCCAAGGAATTGTTAATGGTCGACCGTTATTCAAAACCAAAACAATATTAGGATTTACATTATAAATTGCTTCCAATAAATCTTGTTGTACTCCAGGCAAACCAAGTTCAGTTCTACTTCTGCCCTCGCCTGTTTGCAAACCGTGTTCTCCCAATACTATAACCACAACATCTACTTGTTTTGCAAGGGCAATTGCTTCTGCAAATCCAGATTTATCTGTGGTATTTATTTTTGTTTCCCAAACAAATTGCGTTCTTCCAATGGTTACATCGGCACCTTTTGCGTAAGTAAGTTGATTGTCTTTGTATTTTTGTAACCCTTCTAAAACAGAAACAGCAGTATTATCATCAGCGGCAATTCTCCAACTTCCCAAAGGACTTGTTTTGTCATTTGCCAAAGCACCAATCAAACCAATTTTTTGACCTGATTTTTTTAATGGTAAAAGTTCTTTTTCGTTTTTCA
>JBIPNF010000296.1:0-2646 GCA_044373885.1 Flavobacterium sp.
CGGAACAATTTCTGGGGTTATCAAAATATTTCATACGATTTCAAACACAGGAAATTTGAATATTCAAACTATTTCTGGGGGTTTATATGAAAAAATGATTAGTAGTGGCGCTGGACTTGTTGTGGGCGTGGTTGCTTATTCTGCCTATCATTTATTCAATATGATGATTGATAGTTTTTCACTTAAAGTACAAAAACAGACTTTAGAAATCATTAACGTAATTCAACAACCTTAATATGGCAATTAAAAGAAATAAGCGGTTTCACGCAGAAATTCCGACTTCGTCCTTGAGCGATATTATGTTCTTTTTGTTTTTGTTTTTTCTAATTATTTCTACTTTGGCAAATCCAAATGTGATCAAATTGACGTTGCCAAAAGCAGCTACAAATGAAACTACAAATAAAGACCATATCAGTTTGTCGGTAACGGAAGATAAGTTGTACTATATTGACAAACAAGAAGTTCCGTTCGATCAATTAGAGCAAACTTTAGCAGAAAAAACAGCTGCGTCAAATGATAAAACTGTTGTAGTTCGAGTTCCCGCAGATAACAAAGTACAAGATTTAGTCGATTTGATGCAAATGGGAGTAAAATTGAAATTGAACTTTGTAATTGCGACTTCTAAATAAAGTAACTCAAATTCATTAAAAAAAAAACCACGAATTACACCAATTAGTGATAATTCGTGTAATTCGTGTTTAAAAACAGATTCATTTCAATATTACAAATCAATAAAAATGATTAGAACCTTATTATTAATTGCATTGGGAGGCGGAATTGGAAGTGTTTTCCGATATTTAACCGCTGTTTTAGTGCAAAAATACTATGCTTCTGTATTTCCAATTGCCACATTAATTACGAATGTATTGGGTTGTTTCCTGATTGGAATTGCTATCAGTTTATTAGAAAAAAATGACTTGGTTAATTCCAATTTAAAATGGTTTTTTATCACTGGATTTTGCGGAGGCTATACTACATTTTCAACTTTTGGACTTGAAAACATCAATTTACTACAAAACAACAATTCTGGTTTGGCTTTTATTTATATCGGTTTGAGCATAATTACGGGATTATTTGCCGTTTGGTTAGGGTTAATTATTGCAAAATAAAATTGTAAGAAGGTGTTAAATTGTTTCTATTTTGTGAAAAAAATGTAACTTCGCACTCTATGAAAAATTTTGACATCCAAACGATAAAGTCGCTTTTAGCAACACCAAAAAAAATTGTAATTATTCCGCATCGCAATCCTGATGGGGACGCAATGGGTTCTACTTTGGGTTTATACCATTTTTTATTAAAAATAAATCATCAAGTACTTGTAATTTCACCGAACGAATTTCCTGAATTTTTGGACTGGATTCCTGGTTCAGAAACCGTTTTGACCTATGAAAAACACAAAGACGAAACCACAAAAATTCTTCAAGAAGCAGAATTACTTTTTACTTTAGATTTCAATGCGTTGCATCGTGTTGGGGAAATGGAAACTATTTTGAAAGAACTGACCGCACCCTATATAATGATAGATCATCATCAAAAACCGGATGATTATGCGGCTTTTATATATTCTGATACACAATTTGGTTCTACTTGTGAAATGGTTTACAATTTCATTGAATTATTAGATCAAACTCATTTATTAGACAAAACAATCGCAACTTGCATTTATACTGGAATTCTAACTGATTCCGGGTCGTTTCGATTTCCAAAAACAACTGGTAAAACACACCGAATTGTTGCAAGTTTAATCGACTTAGGCGTTGAAAACACTTTGATTCCGAATTTACTATTCGATAACAATTCCTACAATCGTTTGCAATTATTGGGCAGGGCTTTGCAAAATATGAAAGTGATGTCGGAATTTAATACGTCTTATATCACGCTATCACAATCAGAATTAGATAGTTTTGAACACATAAAAGGCGATACAGAAGGAATTGTAAATTATGGATTAACGATAAAAGGTATTATTTTTACAGCCATTTTTATCGAAAATAAAGAAGAGAAAATCATAAAAATATCATTTCGTTCACAAGGCGATTTTGATGTCAACCAATTTGCGAGAGATAACTTTAGCGGAGGCGGACATATCAATGCTGCTGGGGGAAAATCGGATTTATCATTGGTTGAAACTATCAAAAAATTTGAAAGTTTGGTAACTCAAAATATAAAACTAAATGAAATTAATTAAGCAATTGCTATTACTAATCGTCGGAGCATTTACAATTTTGAGTTGTAGCCAACAAAAAGCAAGAAGACCAATTTCGCAATCCTCTGGAACGTTCATGAAAGAATCCGCAGAGCGTAATAAAAAACTAATTGCAACCGAAGAAGCGAAGATTGATTCTATCATAAAGTGGATTATATTGCGTCTGCAAAAGGATATTGGTACCATTATGAAAGTAAAAACGAATTGGACACTTTGCGACCTAAAAAAGGAGATGTTGCCTATTTTGATTATGAAATCAAAGATTTAAAAGGAAATATCATCTATTCAGATGTGGAATTAAAACCACAAGAATACCACGTTGACAAAGAACAAAAGATAATAATTGGTTTGCGTCACGGAATAAAATTAATGCACAAAAAGGAAAAAATCACGTTTCTTTTCCCTTCACACGTAGCCTATGGTTATCATGGTGATGAGCG
>JBIPNF010000088.1:0-9270 GCA_044373885.1 Flavobacterium sp.
AATTGGTTGTGGTAAAACCTCTTTAATGCATCTTATCAAGCCTTTTTCTGCATCCGATTACAAAATCAAAACGTGCAGAGAGATTTCCTTTGAGTTTGCCAAAAATGGTTATGAAGCAATAAACAACTTCACACTAAAGCAAAACTTCCAATCTAAACTTACTGGCTATTGTTTTGATGATTTAGGAACCGAACAACAAATCAAACATTTTGGTAACGATTGCAACGTAATGGCTGAAATACTCATTAGTCGCTATGAGCAGTTTGTCGAGAATAAATCAGTAACCCACATTACTACAAATCTTTCAGCTACTGAAATTGAAAAAGTGTATGGAAATAGACTCCGTTCTCGAATGAGAAGCATGTTTAACCTCATCACTTTTAGTCCAAGCAGCTCGGATAAGAGGTGAAATAATAACTAATTTTTTGTTTTTACGTGTATGTTTTAAAATAGTAGTATTATGGATTACCTTTCACCGCAAGATAAACCCCATTTTTTAGCGTTTATCTTTAAACGATTAGTAATGGCAAAAGTAACTTTATTTCATAAAAAAAAATACACATCATGAATATTGAATTTCTTGATTTACCCTAGCAACCAATAGTCTTTTAAGTTTAATAGAACTTCCCGAGTATATTGATTATTTTTATTAAATTAACTCAAGGCAGAAAACGAGAGTGATATAATTGAGAAAATAAATTAATTATGTTTTATATCCATATAATGAGTTCAAAACTCACATTTCACATATAATACATAAATTATTATTCTAATACATACAATATAATATTATATTTTGTATCATTGCAATGAGTTTAAAACTCACATTGAAACTATGAAGCATAAAAATACTTCAACACAATCAAATGAATTACTTTCTTATTTACACAATAAGAACAAAACTTGTTTTGCATACAAAGAAGCTTTAAAAATATTTCCAACAGCAAAAGAGAATACAGTTAGTAAATTATTGAGTGATATGACCAAAAGAGGTCTTATTATGCGTATAAAAGAAGGGATTTATTACATCATTCCATTTGAAGAAAATGCCGAAATTTTTATGCCCGATTGGCACTTAATTGCAAAATATTTAGTGAAAGATGCAAAACATTATATTGGCTATTATTCCGCATTACAAATTCACAACCTCATCACACAGCCATCGCTAAAAGAACAAATTGTGGTGAACAAACAAATGAGACCTTCTGAAATTAAAATCAAAAATATAACCTTCCAGTTCATATACCACAATGAAAACCATTTCTTCGGAGAAAAGAAAATATGGATTGATGATTTCAATAAAGTAAGCTGCTCTGATATAGAAAAAACAATAATAGATTGCCTTTTCAAACCAGATTACGCAGGAGGAATTGTAGAGGTAGCAAGAGCCATATACAGTACAAAAGAGAAATTAGATTATAAGAAGCTTTTAGAATACACCATAAAATTCGATTCTCAGGCTGTGGTAAAAAGATTAGGATATCTTTTAGAACTCTTTGAAATTGAAACAGTAATAATCGAAGAACTTCAAAAACTAAAAACAGCTTCCTATGTAGTTCTAGATACCGAACTACCAAAGACAGGAAAAAGAAACAGCCGTTGGAGTATTCAACAAAATTTAGATACTGAAACCATTAAATCAGCTATGTTCACATGATCAAGCCAGGCGAAATACAAAAGAAAGCAAACCAAGTCGGAGTTCGCGACCAGCAAATCGAAAAAGACTACATACTATCTTGGATCCTTTGGGGAATTGCAAATCACGAACAACTAGCAAAAATACTCGTTTTCAAAGGCGGAACCGTATTAAAGAAAGTCTATTTTGAAGACTATCGTTTTTCAGAAGATTTAGATTTTACATTGCTTGACAATGAAATTTCTAATGAACAAATTTTTGATTGGTTCAACGAAATATTTAATCTAATCAAAGAGGAAGCAAACATACCACTAAAAAAAATTGATGATGATGAAGCTGATGAAGACAAAGCAAAAGAGGATAAAGAAGATGGTCTAAACTTTTACATTGGCTATGTAGGTCCTTTAGGTGGTTTTGGAAACAACAAAAAAGTAAAGATTGACATATCAAAAAGTGAAAAATTAGAGTTTGAACCAATAGTAAAAAATGCTATTGTGGATTATTCAGATTTAGAGGATTACAAACTACTATGCTATCCATTGGAAGAACTTTTAGTAGAAAAACTTCGATGTACTATGCAACGAATGCAGCCAAGAGATTACTATGATATTTGGTATTTAGTAGAAGTCGAAAAAATGGATGTTGATTTTTATACGAATGAATTCCGGAATAAATGCATTAGCAAAGAACAAAATCCAGAAGACTTTCACAAAAAACTAGAACAAAAACTACCACAATACAAAGCAAGATGGCAAAAATCGATGAATGATCAAATCAAAGATTTACCTGATTTTGACCAAGTAGAAAGAGAAGTGAGTAGAAAGATAAAAAACTTTATGTCAGATAAATAAAATATAACCCAGAAGCTTTTTACTATTGGTATAAGGCTTTACAATTAAACAAACATTAAATGGCATTAAGCTGGAACGAAATAAAAGACAGAGCAGTAAAATTTACAAAAGAATGGAAAGACACTACTAATGAAGAAGCGGATGCTAAACCATTTTTAGATGCTTTTTTTGATGTCTTTGGGATCACTCGTAAAAAGATTGGAACCTTTGAACACCGAGTAAAGAAACTTTCGGATGCCGATGGGTATATCGATTTACTTTGGAAAGGAACTATTTTGGTGGAAATGAAAAGTCGTGGTAAAAACCTAGACAAAGCCTTTCAACAAGCGATTGATTATACTCATGGACTAAAACAAAACGAACTCCCAAAATACGTTTTGGTTTGCGATTTCCATATTTTCAGATTGTACGATACTGAAGAACAAACCACTTTAGAATTTACAATTGATGAATTAATTCAAAACGTGCAAAGTTTTGGTTATTTATTAGGCTACCAAAAAAAGACCTATAAGGAACAAGATCCAGCCAATATCAAAGCTGCTGAATTAATGGGAAAACTCCATGACCGATTAGAAGAAATTGGTTATGAAGGACATCCTTTAGAAGTGTATTTGGTTCGCATTTTATTCTGTTTGTTTGCAGAAGATACGACCATTTTTGAAAAACAACAGTTTCAAGATTACATAGAAAACAGAACCGCTGAAGACGGAAGTGATTTAGCTTCAAAAGTTCAAGAATTGTTCCAGGTATTAAATACGGCAAAAGACAAACGATTCAAGAATTTAGACGAGCAGTTAAATGATTTTCCGTATGTAAATGGAAAATTGTTTGAAGAAATTTTACCCATGGCAAGTTTTGATAGTAAAATGCGACAAGCCTTGTTGGATTGTTGTTACATCGATTGGAGTAAAATTTCACCGGCTATTTTTGGTTCCATGTTTCAAAGTGTCATGAATCCTAAAGAACGTCGAAATCTTGGAGCACATTACACCAGTGAAAGCAATATCTTAAAATTAATAAAGCCTCTATTTTTAGATGAACTGTGGGCTGATTTTGAAAGTATTAAAGGCAATAAAAACAAATTACCTGAATTCCATAAAAAAATTAGTCAACTCAAATTCTTAGACCCTGCTTGTGGTTGTGGGAACTTTTTAGTGATTACCTATCGCGAATTACGTTTGTTAGAATTAGAAGTGTTACGAGCTACCTACAAATCAGGGCAAGGAGTTTTAGATGTTAGCGATATCATTTGGCTCGATGTTGACATGATGTGCGGCATTGAATACGAAGAATTCCCAGCGCGTATTGCCGAAGTAGCCATGTGGTTAATTGACCACCAAATGAACATGCAAATTAGCAATGAATTTGGACAATACTTTGCACGTTTGCCGTTGAAAAAATCGGCTAAAATTGTTCATGGTGATGCTTTAGAAGTCAATTGGGAAGAAGTAGTGACTATAAATGAACTTTCTTTCATAATTGGAAATCCACCATTCATAGGTTCAAAAATTATGAACCAATTCCAAAGAGATCAAATTGTAAAAGAATTTGATAATATTCAAGGAAGTGGAATTTTAGATTATGTAACCGGTTGGTATTTAAAAGCAGCAAAGTACATTCAAAATACCAAAATTAAAGCAGCCTTTGTTTCTACAAATTCTATTGTTCAAGGAGAGCAGACCAGTATTTTGTGGGGACAAATGATAAATAAATATGGCGTTAAAATACATTTTGCGCATCGTACTTTCAAATGGAGCAATGAAGCTAAAGGTAATGCAGCTGTGTATTGTGTTATTGTTGGTTTTGCAAATTATGATTCTAATAATAAGCGTATTTATGAATATGAAGATATTAAAGGGGAAGCACATGAAATAAAAGCCAAAAATATCAATCCATATTTAGTTGACGCTAAAGACATACTAATAGAAAAAAAATCTAATCCAATATGTAATGTTCCAAAAATGAGTTTTGGTAATATGCCTTTAGATGGTGGTAACTTAATTTTATCAGATGAAGAAAAAAAGGAATTTTTATCAATTGAACCACTATCTGAAAAATATATTTTACCCCTAATTTCAGCATTTGAATTTCTGAACGGAAAAAAAAGATGGTGTATTTGGCTTGTTGATATTGAACCTAATGTGTTAAGGCAATTGTCAGAGGTGATTAAAAGAGTTGAATTGGTTAAACAATTTCGATTAAATAGTGTTGCACCATCAACCCAGAAATTTTCACTCACACCAACTTTATTCAGAGATAGAAATAGACCTGAAACATTTATTGTGGTGCCAAGAGTTTCATCAGAAAACAGACCGTATATACCTTTTGGCTTTTTTGATAAAAATTCGATTGTAAGTGATACTTGTATGTCAATCCCATTGGGTAACCAATATCATTTTGGGGTACTTATGTCAAAAATGCACATGGCATGGGTAAAAACAACTTGCGGTAGATTGAAAAGTGATTTCAGATACTCAAAAGATATTGTTTACAATAACTATCCTTGGCCAGAAAATCCTTCTGAAAAGCAAATAATAACCATTGAAGAAAAGGCACAACATGTTTTAGAGGTTAGAGTTTCTTTCCCTACTAGTTCATTAGCAGATTTATACAATCCCTTAACCATGCCACCAGCATTAGTAAAAGCGCACAACGAATTAGACAAAGCCGTGGATGCGGCCTACAGCAAACAAGCCTTCACCAGCGAAGCGAAACGCATGGAATTTTTATTTGAGTTGTATGAAAAATATACAGCCGGGTTGTTTGTTAAGGAGAAGAAAGGGAAGAAATAGTTACGAGCAATATAAATATTAGGCAAAAGATAACTTCAATTCTGTAAAATTAGATAAGTTGAAAAGTAAAAAAGGGAATTGCCATTTATGCGGAGAGTTCAAAGAGCTTACATTTGAGCATATTCCACCGAAAGCAGCTTTCAATGATACTCCAATACTAATACAAAAGCACGAACATTTGTTTGATGAAAAAAGTTATGTTTATGGCAAATCAATAAGAAGTAATAATGGCTCTGGTTCCTATTGTTTTTGTAAAAGTTGTAACAATAATACAGGAACTTGGTATGCTAGAGATTTCTCTGAATTTGTAGGTCAAGCATACAATCATTTTAATAATGTTGAAAAGATAAACAGAGCTAATCTTATCGAATTTGATTTTAAACCTTTGAATGTTTTGAAACAAATTCTAACTATGTTTTTAGCTATTGACCATTCAGATTTTCTCAAAAATGATAAAGAATTAGTAAACTTCATTTTAGAGAAGGACAACAATTCATTACCTGATAAGTATCAAGTATATTTATATAATACCATTTCAAAACATAAAAGATTATACGGAATACAATGGAATAATTTTAATGGTACAATGAATACTCATTCTGAAATAACATTTAATCCTTTTGGATATTTTCTAACAGTTGATTCTCCTCCACCTATTGAAACAATGACCAATATAACCGATTTTAAAAAGTTCCAATTTAATGAGCAAAAGAAATATATAATTCCATTATTCTATTTAAAAACGGACAATATGTTCTTGGGACAGTATGAATAATTATCATCAAATATTTTAAAATAGTACTAAAATAAGAATGTTTTACATTTCAATTGCCACTCCTTTGCCAACGCTCCAAAAAGAAAGTGTATGTAACTTTCATTTAGTCGCAATTATATCCAATATTTGAAACAAAAAACAAGAATAAAATACTGTAAAATATTGATTTTCATTCCATTAGATAAAATGATAAAAATATAGGTTTGCGTTTTTTTTATTTCATATTTTATGGATATTGACAAGAAGATTAAGAAAATTAAAAAGACGCATTTGATATAAATACTATATCAAAAAGTAATAAATTTGTTAATTATTACAAAATTTCACTTATAAGTGAAATATTTATTTACCTTTGTACTCCTTTATAGAGTGATGAATTGCGAAATAGTAAAATTAGAAGAGTTTAGTGGTAATCAAACCTCAGTATATTCTATTTATATTGAGGAAGAGGAAATGACTTTATATGACAGATTTGTTATTGAGAATAAAGAACAATTTTTGGCTGAAATAAATGACATTAACAACCGATTAATAAGCATTGGCAAAATTGGTGCTAGAGAAAATTTCTTTAAACTTAAAGAAGGGAACCCCAGTGATGGTGTTTGTGCATTATATGATAATCCAAATTCTAATTTAAGACTGTATTGCATAAGATATGGTACAAGTATTGTATTAATTGGCGGAGGCGGATATAAACCAAAAACAATAAGCGCTTTACAAGAAGATAAAAAACTAAAAGAAGAAAATTATTTTCTTCGAGAATTATCAAAAGAAATTAAACAAAGAATGTTAGATAAAGAATTAAAATTCACAACTGATTATTTAGATTTTGAAGGAGATATTAACTTTAATTTTAACGATGATGAATAACAAACCAAGAACATACAAAAGCCCAATCCTAAAAGAACTTATTGAAAATATTTCTGAAGAAGAATTGGAGAAAACAGAAAGCAAAATGCGTCTTGCTGTAAAAATTGCTGACGCAATTAAAGTTAAAGGCTATGCAAAAAATGAATTTGCAAAAAAAATTAATAAAAACAATTCAGAAATAAGCAAATGGTTAAGTGGAACTCATAATTTTACTCACGACACACTAATTTTATTACAAAAAGAATTAGATGTTAATTTAGTGAATTCAGAAATAAACGAAAAGATTGAAATTAAAAATATCCAATTTGTTGTTAAAACAGCCAGTTTATCAAAAAACAATTTTAATTTTTATGGGTTATTTAATTTCAAAAAACCTGATTATGTAAGCACATATTCACTTTCTACAAATTAGTTATGGAAAAAGAACAAAACATTAGCTTTAGATTAAAAAACATAGAGTTGTTACAATCAAGTCTAGCATCAATTGACTATGTAATTACTAATGAGACAATATTCAAATTCAATATTAACATAGAGCATTTAGTTAATATCAATGAAAATTATATTGCTGTAAAGCCCAATGTAGAAATATTTACGGAAGAGAATGATTTTGTTTTGGGTAAACTATCCTCCAGCCTAATTTTTGAATTTGAAAATTTGAATAGTTATGTTGTTGTTAACGAAGTTAAATTACCATCAGACATCATTATTGCGATGAACTCAATTTCAATTTCAACAATTCGTGGCATTATGTTTTCTACATTTAAAGGAACTTATTTACACAACGCCTTTTTACCCGTAATAGATCCTAAGTCATTTAATGTTGACAAATAGTTTTTAAATTATTATATCTAAAGATTGTACCAGTAATGCTTCACATAAAAACAGCTTACCGGTCTTTTTTTTTAAAATAAAGTATTAAAAAGTCATTATCTCATTCATCTGCACAAAATCCTCGTTTAGTCCAAGTATTCCTAAACTCAAATCTTTGTTTGCTTCATTTCGCTAATTTCATTTCTAATAGCGTTAATATCTTTTTTCGTTCGGTGGTAAAAAGGATGTTTTACATTTCAGTTGCCACTCTTTTGCCAACGCTCCAAAAAATTACTGGCACAGTTTTTAGAAAAAACACGTACGCTTCGCAACTTGCGCCAATAATTTTTTTCCCAAAGCTTCTTTACATAATGTGGCATTATAGTGCATAAAGAAACACCCTGCTTCTAATGAAAATCAAGGATGCACTATAATAACATTATGTAAAAAAGCCGCCACACCCAACGCGCTTGCCAGTGGCTCCAGGACAACTTTTTTCATCGCTTCCTCGCACCAGCCGGCAATAAAAAAAACCGTCCTTCGCCACTGTCTTCAACAACGTTCGCTATTTCATAGGAAACTTTACGGTCATACTTACTTTCAAGAACGTTTACGGTAACTGTTTTTAGCAACTAACTGGTTAAATCGGTAGTGTTTTCATTGCTTTTGTAAGTGCCTTTTTATTTTCATAACAACTTTTTTCTGGGCAATAACTTCTTCCGTCTGAACACTAATCAGGCACCCACAAAACCAAAAGAGCCAGCAAGAGTATCATTTTTCATTTGCCACAACGCACAGAGGTAATTGCTTTCACAATAGCCGATGCCATAACGTTACAAAATATAATTTTTCTGATATTGAAACACTAAATCCTAAACAATATTCGTGGCATCAGCTATTAATAAAAGCAATCAGAAACATCCCAATAAGCAAATAAAAAAAATGACACCCATGCTCTGAGCTTCTGCCAACGCACTTGGTAAGTATTTGCATTGTTTTTTGAAGATGCTTTCTTTTTCCATAACAACATTCCGACTGAATACTAAAATCCGATTTCAGAAGACTATTTAAGCATCCTCAAAAATCAAATAGTAGAAGGAAGAGTATCAATTTTTCAGATGGATAAAGCACATTTTCTTTTTCATCACATTCAGTCATCCATCTACAAAAAATTGATACACTTCCAAAGACGACCTTCTTCCAAATCAACTTCCAATCCTTCAAACAAATTCCGATTATACGATGATGTTTAGAATTTGAAATCAAAATAAAAAATAAAAAAAAGAGAGCAAAGGTAAGTTCCAGGTTTACAAAAAAGCAAGTTCAAGCCCTGCGGGTTTTTGAAAAAATCTCCACCCATTCGGGTAGTATTTTTTCAAAAAAACTTGCTTTTTTGAAACCTTCCACTTGAACGAACGGCTTTCTTTTTTTCTTTTTTTTCTTTTGAAAAATTTATAGGTCGAGCTTTGCGAGGAACTATAGCATTTCAGCAGAAAACCTGCGGAAAATTGAAAATCTAACCCATTTTTAAAG
>JBIPNF010000297.1:0-2618 GCA_044373885.1 Flavobacterium sp.
GATTAAACTATGGTTTTGGCGCTTCATTGAACCTTTTTGACGGATTTGCGCAAAACAGAAATGAGAAACTTGCAAAAATTGAAATTGAAAACGCTACAATAGCAATCCAGCAACAAAATTTAGCGCTTGTTTCTCAATTGGCAACTGCTTTTCAAACCTATTCAACCAACTTACAATTGATTGCTCTGGAAGAGAAAAACCAAGCAATAGCCAAACAAAACCTAAACATAACCTTAGATAAATTCCGAATTGGCACCATCACCACATTAGAATTTAGAACCGCACAATTGAATTATATCAATGCAAAAGTGCGTTTCAGTGATGCCCAATTCCAAGCTAAATTATCAGAAATAACTTTGAAAGAATTGGCAGGAAACTTAAGTTTGTATTAAATATAGAAAATCATGTTATCATACAACACTAAAGATTGGTTTACATTTATCTTTAAATTCCATAAATCAGACACCTTCAGAACCTTATTTCCAATCATGCTCGCCATTGGTGCTTACTCAGGAATTATTGGATATTTAGAAATTGAATATTGGAAATTACCACAGGAAAGCTATGTAAAAAACATTACAATTATGCACGGAATGTTAGGTTTCGTTATTTCATTATTGTTAGTTTTCAGAACCAATACCGCCTATGACCGATGGTGGGAAGGAAGAAAGTTATGGGGTTCGTTAGTGAATAACAGTAGGAATTTTGCCATCAAGTTATCCGCTATGTTAAAAGACGAAAGCGACCGTGCCTATTTTCGCAAAATGATTCCCGGTTATGCTTCTATTTTGCACAAACATTTGAATAACAACGATACCAGCAAACAGCTTTTTGAAGATGTAGATTTAGAAATTGACCGCCACAAACACAAGCCCAACCAAGTGGCAAAAATGCTGTTTCATAAAATCAATGACCTCTACAATTCAAAGAAAATCACAGGAGACCAACTCATTATTCTGAATGCCGAAGTGCAATCTTTCACTGAGATTTGCGGTGCTTGCGAACGAATAAAAAACACCCCAATCCCCTATTCCTACAGTGCTTTTCTAAAAAAATTTATCTTCTTCTACGTCATGACACTTCCCTTTGGCTATGCCTTTGGACTGGGCTATTATGTAGTTCCCGTCGTGGTTTTTATATTCTATGTACTGGCAAGTTTAGAACTCATTGCCGAAGAAATCGAAGACCCATTTGGAACAGATGAAAACGATTTGCCAACACACAAAATAGCTGAAAACATCAAGAAACATATCGAGGAAATAATTTAGTTTGCCCAAAATCCATTAGTAAAACACTTTTAAAAGAAATTTAAGATAAGATGTTGTAGTATTTGAAGCACACAACGAACAGCTTTTCAGACATTCCCTCCCGCCATTCGCTCTATCTCTTGTGGCGAACCCCTCCACAAGAGGATGCCGCTGCTGTCGGGGCTACTAATCACCTTTTCGTTTTCATCAGAATATTCCAAAAAAAAGTGTAAATTCAATATCATCAGGTCTTGACAAACAGTGGATTATACCAAGCTAAATGTAATCAGGACGAACCAATAAAATGACCGCTTTCATATTGATGTTGCATCAGTTTAAAGTATTGCCATTATCGAGTACTTATTAATAAAAAACACCAATAATGCTTCGATACTCTGACGTCAAGTATAATGATTAAAAGTATTATATAATTTACAATACGAGAAAAAATAGCAGTATTGAGTTTATTCAAGGAATATTTTTTTTCTTATTCAAGTATCACGCTTTCACAAATACTTTAAATAACTAAAAATCAACTTTCAAAAAAAAGTGTAGCTTTGCTTTTAAACAAATCAAAAAAATAAATGAACCCTCTACATTTCACTAAGCCTTCCTTTATTTTTTTTATAACCCTTCCATATGGTATAAGTTCTGGATTTGTATCGGTTGCACTTCCCTATCAGCTTATTCAAAATGGTTACTCGGTTGCTCAAACCGCCAGTATCGTAGCAATTGCTGCATCTGCTAGTATGTTAAGGTTTTTATGGGCCCCAATTGTAGATACATGGCTTACTTTAAAAAAATGGTATATAATAAGTCTACTTACCTGTGTTGTTACTTTACTTTTTCTATCAATAACCCCGTTTACTATAAAAGGAGCAGTATTACTAACCCTTTTGGTATTCGTTTCACAACTTGCAAGTAATTTTATGATATCTCCAATAAGTGGCTTTTTAGCCCATAGCATTGCAGAAAGTAAAAAAGGAATTGCCTCGGGATGTTTCCAAGGCGGCATGTTGGCTGGTGTTGGTTTAGGCGGTGGCTTAGGTCTTTGGCTTCTAACTCATTATAACGAAGGTGTGACTGGAGTTGTATTGTGTGCAAGCTCGCTTTTATTTGGATTAGTTGTTTTATTGATAAAAGACGTTACAACTTCTAATTCAACTAAATTCCTACAAGTAGTATACGAAATAGGAACCGATATAGTAAAAATGGTAAAAGTCCCAGCGGTATTATTTGTAATTGTATTAATGATGCTTCCTATTGGTATTGGGGCTTCATCCAACTTGTGGTCTGCTATTGCACAAGATTGGAAAACAGATTCAGATACTGTAGCATTGGTTACTGGAATATTAAGCGGATTTGCAAGTT
>JBIPNF010000298.1:0-2608 GCA_044373885.1 Flavobacterium sp.
TCAACGAAAGACCGTTTGAACCTCGTGAAAGAGATTATGCTTTGGTAGGTTCGTTTTACGTTTTTGCCATTTGGATTGGAATTGGCGTATTTGCAATTTATGATTATTTGAAGAATTATTTACAACCCAAAATTGCGGGTCCTGTTGTTCTAGCAGTAACAATAATTGGCGCGCCCGTTTTAATGGCAACCCAAAACTGGGATGATCACGACCGATCTGGGAAATATACTGCGATTGCATTGGCAAAAAATTATCTGAATTCTTGCGATAAAAATGCGATTCTTTTCACCATTGGAGATAACGATACTTTTCCACTTTGGTACGCACAAGAAATTGAGAATGTGAGAACGGATATCAAAATTGTAAACACAAGTTTATTTATGACCGATTGGTATATTGACCAAATGAAAAGCAAGTCTTATAAGTCGGATGGATTACCAATATCATTTACACACGATCAATATGTGGGTGATAAATTGGATTATATTGTTTACAATCAATTAACGGAGGCACGCTGGGACATTAAAAGTTTTATGGAATTTGCAAAAAGCAACGATCCAAAAACAATTGTGGATATGCAAAATGGGCAAAAAGTGCATTTTTATCCAACCAAAAAAATCCGTCTTCTAATTGACAAAAACAACATTATTAAAAACAAAGTAGTCAATCCAAAATTCTATGACTCCATAGTTCCTTACATTGATATTGATATTAAAGGGCGAGCGATTTACAAAAATCGTTTGATGATGTTAGACATTGTTGCTAATAATAATTGGAAAAGACCAATCTATTTTTCGCCTGGAAGTTTTGGTGATGATGATTATATTTGGATGAAAAATTACCTTCAATTGGACGGAATGGTTTACAAATTAGTGCCTATAAAAACGCCGTTGCCAAAAGATGCAAGTCAACACGATATGGGATCCATTGATTCCGATAAAATGTATGATTTGATTATGAAATGGGATTGGGGCAACGGTGATAGTTCAAAAATTTATCACGATCCTGAAACGCGTAGAAATAGTATTTCGTACAGAACCAACATTTCAAGGTTGATGGAACAGCTAATCAACGAAGGTAAATTTGCGAAAGCGGAAAAAGTAATTGATTTGGCAATGGAAAAAATGCCTTTAAGATATTACGATTATTATACTATGGTTGAACCCTTTGCAAGTGGTTATTATGCAATTGGCAAAAAGGAAAAAGCACGTAAATTGCTTAATGATTTAACGGCAAAATACAAAGAACAACTGAAATATTATAGTAATTATAAACCATCGGATTTAGGTTATGTGGCTATGGAAGTGGTCACTAATATTGAGCGTTACAGAAGTTTGTTGGAAGTTATGAAAAACAGTAAAGACCTATCATTTTACAACGAAAACAAAAAGGTTTTCAATATGTACAATAAAATGTTTGAGCGTTTTGGTCGTGATAATGAATAGAAAATAGTAGTTTCAACTATTTATTAGCCACGAATTTCACAAATTTTCACAAATTAATTCGTGATAATTTATGAGATTCGTGGCTAATTTTTTAAAACAAATTCAATTATTATGAGTTTCTATTGGATAAAAACAAATTTCATAGTTAAGAAAATGTTCTCAAAATACATTTGGGATATTCCGAACAATGAAAATAAAGTATTTTTAACTTTTGATGATGGACCAACGCCTGAAATCACTGAATGGACTTTATCACAATTAGAAAAATTTGAAGCCAGTGCCACTTTTTTTTGCATCGGTGACAACATAAATAAATTTCCAGAAATCTTTAATTTGGTGCTTTCAAAAGGACATTCTGTGGGAAATCACACTTTCAATCATTTGAAAGGTTGGAAAACTTCGATTGGTGATTACATTGAAAACACACAACTTTGTCAAGAGGCTATTTCAAAACATTCTAAAATAGTAAATCTTAAACCTGAAATATTCAGACCGCCTTACGGAAGAATAAAATGCGACCAAGCGAAAGAATTACGCAAATTGGGATATAAAATTATTATGTGGGATATTCTAACTGCCGATTTTGATGCAGACGTAACTCCAGAACAATGTTTGCAGAATGTATTGCAAAATGTAACTTCCGGAAGTATTATTGTGTTTCACGATAGCAAAAAAGCGTTCCGAAATTTAGAATATACGTTACCAAAAACCTTAGAATTCTTAAAAGGAAACGGTTTTTCCTTCGATGTTTTGGAATAAATCTAAAAAAATAGAAATTGGAATGAAAAAAGGGGTTGTTTTTTCAAATAATGGGTAAAATAATACTGAAAAAGGGAATTTTTGAGCTTAAATCTGCTCTTGAACAAGACCAATAATTGTGTTAGCATCAAGTTCCCCAGATTGCCTCCAAACCATTTGACCTTCTTTGTAAATCATCAAAGTTGGTAGCCCTTTGATTCGTAAAGCATCAGCTAATTCTTGATTTTTATCAACATCAATTTTTATAACTTTTGCTTTGTCACCAAGGGCTGCGGCCACATCTCTAATAACAGGATGCATGGAAACCGATGGCTCGTTCCATTCCGTGTAAAAATCAATTAGCACTGGCAATTGAGTATTTATAAGTTCTCCAAATTTTGACATAAAACCAAAAATTTAATATA
>JBIPNF010000299.1:0-2607 GCA_044373885.1 Flavobacterium sp.
ATTATTCTAACCATAAATTTCTAAAGGCCTTATTTTTATCGTAATCGTTGGCTTGTTTTTCGATATTAAAAAAACGATGTGTTCTTGGATCATTTCCAACACCAGCCAAATATGCCCAATTTCCCCAATTGCTGCAAACGTCATAATCTATTAAAGCTTCTTCAAAATAGGATGCTCCAAAACGCCAATCCATATTAAGTTCATTGCAAAAATAACTCGCAACATTTTGCCGACCTCTATTGCTCATAAACCCCGTTTTCTTTAATTCGATCATATTTGCATTGATAAAATCAGATTGCGTAGCGCCATTAATCCATTGCGAAAGTAGTTTTTCGTTCAGCGATTTTGAGTTTTTATTTTCGGTTTTTATTCCAGAATACAAGAAAAATTTGGTTTGGTGTTTTTTAAACATAAACCGAAAAAAATCACGCCATAATAATTCAAATATTAGCCAATAAGTAGATTCATTTGCTCCATTCTCACTTTCGTATTTTCGTATTTCTTGATAAATGTATCGTGGCGAAATACTTCCAAGTGCCAACCAAGCCGAAAATTTAGAAGAATAATTTGCGCCAACCATTCCGTTTCGAGTTTCCTTATATATAGACAAGCTTTTTGTTTCAAAAAAATAATGTTCTAATCTTTTGATTGCTTCGGTTTCGCCTCCTTTAAATTGGATGGCTGCACGAGAATCTATTGCTGTAAATTCCAAATTTAGTTCTTGCAAACTTGGCAAAATCAGTGTTGGAATTTCTGGTGAATTTATTACTATTGGTTTAGGAAGTGCTTTTTTAACCGTTGCTTCTTGTTCTGTCTTTTTTCTGAATACCGTAAAAACATCTGGAATGTCTTTTATTGAAAATGGTAAATCTTCCGCGCAATATAAGGTGCTGGTGCTAAAAGTTTCTAGTTCACAACGCAGTTTAAACAATTCGTCTTGAACCCGTTTTTCAGTTTTTTTTTCTTCAAAAGCAACTTCTCTTTTGGCAAAAACTTTTGTTGCATTGTATTTTTGTGCAATTTTAGGGATTTCAACTTCTGGTTTCCCCTTTACAATTAGCAATCCTGAACCTAATTCGCGTAAATTTTTATCTAAATCAATTAATGATTCCAATAGAAATTGGGCTCTAAAACTTCCCGTTTTTTTGAAATCGTATTTGGTAGTTTCAAAATGAGAATCATCAAAACAATATACAGAAATCACTTGTTGGCTTTGAGAAATTGCCTTAACAAGTGTTTCATTATCAGATAATCGTAAATCGGTTTTAAACCAAACAATTGAAGTTTTCATTATAAATCATTTATATTTTTCAAATAAAAATCGGCTTGTTCTAACAAGGCTGTTTTTGCATCAGGATTCATTTTGCGCCATACATTATACATCATTCCGATTCTTGGATTTTTGCCTAATTTATCTTCGTTTTTATCGTAAAAATTCCAATACAAACTGTTAAATGGACAAGCTTTATCACCCGTTTTTACTGCTTTTTTATAGAAACAAGAACCACAATAATGGCTCATTTTATCAATATAGGAAGCCGAACTTACATATGGTTTTGTGCCCACAATGCCACCATCTGCAAACTGACTCATTCCGCGAGTATTTGTAATTTCGACCCATTCGATCGCGTCAATATAAATTCCCAAATACCAAGCATCCAATTCATCAGGATGAACACCAGCCAAAAGCGCAAAATTCCCGGTAATCATTAATCGCTGAATATGGTGGGCATACGCGTAATTCAAAGATTGATTAATGGAATCTTTTAAGCACAACATTTTTGTTTTTCCAGTCCAAAACCAATCGGGTAATTTCTCTTGATTATTAAAGAAATTCAAGTTTGCATATTCAGGCATTTTCAACCAATAAATACCGCGCATATATTCTCGCCAGCCAATTATTTGACGAACAAAACCTTCTAACTGATTGTATTCGATTTTATCAGGTCGTTTTCTCCATTCGGCAATGGCTTTTTCAATGACTTCTTGCGGTGAAATCATTTTTATATTCATCGAAAACGAAATTCTAGAATGATAAAGCGACCATTCGTTTGGCGTCATCGCATCTTGGTAGGAACCAAATAAAGACAAACATTCGGTTACGAAAAAATCTAATAATTCTAAAGATTGTTTTCTGTTTATTGGCCAAACAAAATTTTCAGCATCAATTGTTCCAATAGTTTTAATGTCCGTTTTATGAATTTCTGCTACAATGTCGGAAACATTATTAATAAAAACTAAAGGCGTTATTGGCTTATGATTTTTGGGTAATTTCTTCCGATTTTCTTCATCATAATTCCATTTCCCGGTCAGAGGTTTGTCGTTTTCCATTAAAACAGCGTGCTTTTTTCGCATATTTCGATAGAAGCTTTCCATCAAAAATGTTTTTTTGCCTTCGAAAAAATCGCCAAGTTCATTTCGACTTGAAAAAAAATGTTCTGAATCTACGACGGTACTTTTTATAGTTAGTTTTTCGCAGAAGTCTTTTAGGATTTTATCCAATCGATATTCATCTGGAAATTGATATTCGAAATTGGTAATTTGGTGTCCTGAAATTAGATTTTCAATATTTTTATCGAACGATTGTAAGTTATTTTCATCATTTAA
>JBIPNF010000300.1:0-2605 GCA_044373885.1 Flavobacterium sp.
CCGATTATATTTTGCTAACACACGCCCATCAAGACCATATTCTCGATGTCGAAGCCATTGTAAAACGCACCAACGCTACCATTGTTTCCAATGCAGAAATCGCTGGATATTACAGTAAAAAAGGATTAAAATCACATCCGATGAACCACGGAGGAAGTTGGAAATTCGATTTTGGAACCGTAAAATTCGTAAATGCAATACATTCAAGCTCCTTTCCCGATGGAAGTTATGGCGGAAATCCAGGCGGCTTTGTCATCGAAGGTGAGCACAAAAACATCTATATTGCAGGCGACACCGCGCTCACAATGGATATGAAACTCATCCCAATGCGCACCAAACTCGATTTGGCAATCCTCCCAATCGGCAACAATTTCACAATGGATGTTGCCGACGCAATCATCGCTTCCGATTTCGTAGAATGCGACAAAATCCTAGGCTATCACTATGATACATTCGGCTATATCGAAATAAATCACGAACAATCCATCAAGAAATTCTTCGATAAAGGCAAGGATTTAATGCTATTAAAAATTGGTGAAAGCATCGAATTGTAAGTCATAAACTGGAACTGGGCAATCTTGATAATTATTAGCAGCTATTTCCCGCTTTCCGTTTCAATATTTTTGTAAAATCCATTTTTTGCAAGCCCTTTCAGGAACTTCCTTTGGTCGTTCTTCAAGAGCAACAAAAAAATAGGATTTTAACAAAAATGATTTTCACTGCAATCGGGGCTAGCTTTTCAGTAATTAATCCTAATTTTGATTCCTAAAATCAATTTATAGTAATTCACATTACAAAATTCAATATGAACAAACATCTTAAATGGTTTCTCTTTTTGCTACAATTACCGCTACATTCCTTTGCGCAGCAAGACGGATTTTGGGATAAAGACCGCGCAACCAACAAAGAAATTGTTGTAAACGCAAGAGATAGAATTGTAGTAAAATCCGAAGATTTCCCAGTCGGAACCACCGAAATCGTTTATAGAATTACTGTTTTAGATGAAAACCAACAACTCGCCAATAGTTTGGCTTCTGTTTTAAAAGCAATTCCCGATCCCACAGGAATTAGCCAAGGTTCTGCTGGTGCACTATTTTTACTTTCTAAAGTTTCAGGTGACGACAAATGTCAATATGCAATTTTCACAACAAATGCATTGGCTACAGCCTATAAAAATAACGGAAAAACTGATAAAGCCTGTTTAATACAAAACAACGCCATTAATAAAGATGCCAAAGTTCTTTCTGTAGATAAATCAGCTTGTTTGCAGCTCAATACTACCAATTTATGGTTTGCATTTCTAAGTAAAAACTGGCTTCTAAACCAACGAATAATCTTGGAAATCGTTCCCTGGGTTGATATTAAATTGAGCAGAGGATGGAATTTAAAAAACAGAAAAGCGGTACTTTCTCAATGCAAAGCAACCACAATTGCAAAAAATCTAAAAATATCCGATGACTATTGTGTTTGCCAATTGGAAAAAATTCAAAAAGCATATAAATATCAGGAGTTTCAAAGCCTAATGGAAATTGAAAAAGCAACTGTTTTTAAATCAAAAAGCGAAGTGTGTTTAACGGAATCGGGGACTTCTAACGCAATAAATGAAACCAACAGAATCCAAGCGACAGAAGCTACAAACCAAGGAAAATACGGAGATGCAATTGCGCTTTTATTACCAATTATCAATTCAGGTAAAGGCGCTCTTTCCGATTATAATGCTATTGGAATCAACTATATTTACACCAAACAATTTGGAAAAGCGATTAAATATTTGAAAATCGGAGAAACTTTGGATACTTCTGAATTACTCACAAAACTGAATTTAGCGCATGCCTATTTGTTAAATGACAATTATAAAGAGGCTAAAATAATCTATAAAAAATACCAATCACAAAACGTAACAGACAGTTTAAGTTGGACTCAAAAAGTAAAATCAGACTTCGATTCTTTCCAAAAAGCAGGACTAATTAGCAATGATTTCGATGGAATTTTAAGAGTATTATCTAATTAAAAACAACAATTTTGAAAGCAACCTATCACAAATACATTCTTAATTTCAAACGTCCGTCGGGAACTTCTCGAGGTGTTATGATCGAGAAAGAAACGTGGTTTATTGTACTCGAAAATGATGGTAAAAAAGGAATAGGGGAGTGTGGAATTCTTCGCGGTTTGAGTTGCGATGACAGGCCCGATTATGAAGAAAAATTAGCTTGGACTTGCGCCAATATTCACCTCGGAATTGATGCGCTTTGGGAAGCGTTAATTGCGTTTCCGTCGATACAATTTGGTGTTGAAATGGCGTTCCAATCTTTAGCAAGTTCTAACCCGTTTTTACTCTTTCCGTCGGACTTTACAAATGGCACAAAATCAATACCAATTAACGGTTTGGTTTGGATGGGAAAGGAAGCTTTTATGAAGCAACAAATAGAGGAAAAATTAGCGGAAGGATTTCACTGTATAAAATTGAAAATCGGAGCCATAGATTTCGAGGAAGAATTACAATTATTAGAGTTTATACGCCAACATTTCACGCCCGAACAAGTCGAAATTAGAGTCGATGCAAACGGTGCTTTTAATACAAGTTTAGCTTTAAATAAATTAAATC
>JBIPNF010000089.1:0-9139 GCA_044373885.1 Flavobacterium sp.
TTGGTGTTTTTAAATCAGTTTTCAATTTTGCAATAATTGCTTGAATTCCCTCAAATTGTGGCATTCCTTCAAACTGAGATAATACTTGAATGGCAGATTGAAATTGGTCCATTTCAACATCGTTTAAAGGAGCATTATTGATAGAGAAGTTAAGGTCTTCATACCTATAAACTTTTTTTTTGCCATCATTAAGTTCCCCTAATTCAATACTCCAACCTTCAGAACTTCTCATAAAGGCAATATCATCTCGCAATTGACGGGTTTTGATACCTGCTTCATCCCCTGTAATTTCATATAATGTTTCGTTGACAGTATCTAATAGCGTCTCAAAATAAAATGTTTTGTAGGGATTACGAAAACACTTGTCTAATATTTTATATCGTATTAAAGGGTTTTTAGTGATTGCCATAATAAGAATTTATTTATATTTACAGATTAATGATAACGCAAGATATAAAAATAAAACAACCTGTGCAGTAAAATTGCACTAAACAATAATAAGTTTGCAGAGTCAAACAAAAGTTCTTTGAAAACCTGCTGTAAAATATTGATTAATGCCAACTGGAAAACTTCGTAAGTGGAATTCAAATCGGTTGGTATCTCGAAGAAATTTGAGATGAATGTTTCTTGGTTAATTTTAGCTACATGGTTATAAATTAATTATGTTGAAATATTATTTTATATTTTTTTTAATTATAATTGTTTATAAACAAAGAATAAAACAGCAGGCTTCTCAGAATATATAAATAAATTATGAAAGTAGAACAAGCCCATATAGACCAAATCAGAACAGCATTTCAAAAAATGCAATCTAAAGAAGATTTACTTCATTTGCTAAATGTTGCTAAACCTCTAGTCTATGGTGATAAAGCTGTTCCATTTGTATTAAAGCAACTTACTTGGTATTCAAATCCTAAGTTAGCAATCAATAGATATACTGAATTTAAAATAAAAAAGAAATCTGGTGATGATAGAATAATTAATGCACCTGTAGAAGGATTAAAAGCCATTCAAAAAACGCTAAGTTTTGTTCTTCAATGTGTTTTTGAACCCCATAAAGCTGCTATGGGATTTGTACGTGACAGATCAATTGTAGATAATGCTAAAATACACGCTGGTAGCAGATACGTTTATAATATAGACTTGAAAGATTTCTTTCCAAGTATTGACCAAGCTAGGGTTTGGAAGTGTTTGCAATTGAAACCATTTAATTTGGTTGAGAACCCAAAAAATGAATTATTAGAAATAAGTGAATATAAATTTACTGATTTTGTAAAGTATAGTATTGTCAGACCAACAATGTCAACAGAGGAAATTGATAAAAATATAAGTATTTATAATTTTAATGGGGCTTATTTTATTAATGGCAACCATAATTTAAAACTTATAGATGATGGTAAAATTATTTATCATATTAATAAGAACACATCAAACGAATCGGGTGAAATAAAAATATATAAAAAGATTAGTGATTTAAAGCCAGTTGTTGAATATGTTCAAAATTTAATATCTAAAAATGACAAACTTGATTTTGACTATACACTTGATTATATGATTGGGCGATTAGTTGCTTCTCATCAATTGAAATTGCTTCAAAATCAATCTAAACTCAAACTAGCAAACATTATAGCATCATTGTGTTGTACAGAAATGGAAGTAGAACGCAAAAACAATTCTGGTAATTGGGGAAAAGTCAAACGCAATGTGTTACCACAAGGAGCGCCAACTTCTCCTATAATTACGAACGTTATTTGCCATAGAATGGACTATTTGCTATCAGCTGTTGCTAAACGATTTGGTTTAAAATACAGTAGATACGCAGATGATATGACATTTAGTTCTATGCATAATGTATTTCAAAAGGATAGTGAGTTTTTAAAAGAATTACATAGAATTGTTTTTGAGCAAGGTTTCCATATCAAGGAGAGTAAAACTCGTTTGCAAAAAGAGGGTTTCCGTCAAGAGGTAACTGGTCTATTGGTGAATGAAAAAGTAAATGTTCAGAAAAGATACATCAAACAATTGCGTGAATGGTTGTATAAATGGGAAACCTATGGATACAATAAAGCGAATAGTTTTTTTATTCAAAATTACATCAAGGAAAAAGGAAATATTAAAAAAAGTATTCCAAATATGACTATGGTACTAGATGGTAAACTTCAGTATCTTAAGATGGTAAAAGGAGATAAAGATGGAACCTACTTGAAATTGAAGGACAGATTTGATGCTTTATATGGTAAAATATCTCCAATAAATTCAATTCTTGATGTTTGGGAAAATGAGGGTATTGATAAAGCAATGGAAATTTTTTATGCACAGAATCCTAATAAGTTTTCAAGAGAAGTTGCTACTAATAAGCAACTTGATAATGTGTTTAATTATCAATTTATTTTATAGATGAACAATAAAATAACCTTTATTACGGAACTATTAAATTCAAAAAAAATAGAAGCTTCTCAAAAAGAGAGGCTATTTATGTTGACCGCAAATGAGCTTAAAAAAAGTAATGAAACAGATGAGAAAATTTTAGCCGAAATTGATGCTCTTAAAAAAAAAGTCTTTAATCTTAAAGAGAATGATGTAAAATCAGAAGTGAAAAGTGAAAAAGTAGTACTCCATAAACCTAAGGATGTTGCTAATTTTATGTATTTATTTAATAAAAGAGATGGGTTTAAATATCTGACACACGATTATGATGAAGAAGGTATATTTGACATAGAAAATTATTTAAAAAAAACAAAAACCATTTTTGAAATAGAAACAAAAAAAAATTCAATACCAAAAGATTTATATGCAATTGTAACTCAATTTGCATTTTCAGAGAAACCTGAATGGGGAAATAATCTAAAAGAAGGATTTTCAACTCAAAAATGGATTGAATGGTCAAAAAGCAACAACTTATCTCCAATACGCAACAAAGAATTTGAAACGATTATTAACAAATTTAGGGATTTAACTAGAATTGAATCTCCTAATTTAGAAACCATAATTAATGGGTTAATAAGCGACATTTTTGAGAATTCTAATTTTGAAATAAAACTAAATAGATTAGAAAAAGCTGATTTTTATACAAATACAAAGACATTTAAAGATGCAATAAAATCTATTTTTGAAATCATATATAAGAAACGAAATATTGATAATGGGGATAATAATTTAGTTATTGAATATAAAGGGATGTTACAAGATAATTTCTATGAAGTAAAATTAATAATTACGCATCTAAATTCATATCCAAGTAAAGATTTTGAACAATTAAGACCTGAATGGAAAGATGATAAGGGTTCAATTGGAAAAATAAAAAAGAAATTATTTGGCTATTGTGATTGGTCAATTGAGTCAAAATTTGAAAATGGATGTTACAGAATTAATCTTTTGAAAGATGATACTTCTCCAGATTATGAGTCTATTAATGATGCGACAATTGAAGGAACAAAACATATTTTAAAATTTTATTATAAAACATCGGACTAAATTATGATTTATTTAATTGATGATAATCAAGCAAATCAACAAATCGAAAAATTTGGAATTCAATATATTTCAAATAATGATTTCTCTGAAATTCTAATTTCTTTAGAGAGAATAGAAAAAAATGTGGATTTGACTTTTCTAAAATCTGCTACCTGTATTTTAATCCATGCTACAACCGAAGATTTTGTTGATGGTAATTTTTTGTCTGGATCGGTTAGTAATACAATTAGGATAATTAAAGAAATTAGTGACAATGGGGATAACATACCGCTTGTGATTTTTAGTGAGCAAATGAGTGAAGTTGCAATAATACCAAATAGCAATTACATAAGAGCAATAAAAAAATCAACTTTTTATTCTAATTTATTTGACTTTCTATCTTTTTTTAAGGAAAGTAACGTATTAGAATTTAAAATTGTTGCCTTTGGTAAAAATTATAAGTCTATAGAAGTATCTGAATACGTAAGAATATTAGCCGAAAACTTAATATTTACAGACCAAGAAAGAGAAATAAAACTGAAAGACATTAATCTTAAAATATTTAAAAAATTAATTGAAATTTCATCAATTCAATTTCCTTTTGATGTATTAATTGAAAATTTGGAAGATTACCCAATAACTATTAAGAAGTTTATAGAAAATTTAACGTATATAAATCAAAGTTTTACAAATCATGGAAAAAATATTTACGGTTGGCTTTAGCAAAGAAAGCATTATAAATTTAGGTTTTCCAAATTTGGAAATCCCAAATTTAGTTGACAATGACACAGAATATCATAATTTTATTATTAAAATTTTTCAAGAAAATGAGATTGACAAATTGATATTTGATTTATCAACCAAACCTGTTCAATCTTTAAAATTAGCCTACCACATCAGATTGTCGCTAATCGAATTAAAAGAAAAATCTTTGATTCCAATTTTATTTTCTGCAACTCAAAGTTTTGAATCTATTATTGGAAATTGTGGAAAATGGATTCAGATATTTTCCACAAATGGAACTTATTTTACTTCACTTAATTTAGCAAAAATAGATGTCTTACATATTGAACCATTAAAAGCTATAGAATATAAAATTGTTTTTTTAGATAATATTCAAATTTTACCAGGTGAAACTGAAGGTAAACATTCTATTGCAAATCAATGGGGTGCTTTTGCAATGGACAAAGCTTCAAATACAAATGTATTATTCTACAATGACAACCTAAAACAAACATTTCATAAACTATATTTCAAATACATACAAGCTTTCCAATTTGATTATGACTCTCTCGACAAAGCAACTCACATAAAAGGCAATATTCCAGTAGGGACAGCAAATACAATCGAAGCTAAAAATAAAAAAATACTTTTAATTGATGATGAAGCAGAAAAAGGATGGGAGTTGGTTTTGAAAAAAGTTTTCAAAAATGGAAATTTTCAAGTCATTAACGAAAAAGTTGCGGATTACAATTCATTTTCAGAAAATGCAAAAAAGCTAATCAAAGAGGGTGAGTTCGATTTATTTTTGGTCGATTTAAGATTAAATGGTGTTCAAGAAGAAGAATTTACACCAATTGAAAATTTTTCTGGAACAAATGTTTTGTCCGAAATTAAAAATCAAAATAAAGGAAATCAAGTAATTATATTTACAGCATCTAATAAGGCTTGGAACATAAAACCTCTTTTGGATTTTGGTGCTGATGCCTTTTACATTAAAGAATCTCCAGAATATATGTTTTCATCAAAGGTTTCAGAATCTAATTATTTATCATTTAAATCGAATGTAGAGACTTGTTTTGAAAGAAACTATTTGAAAAATATTTCATCCAAAATTTGCGAATTAAAAAACAATTTAAAAAATTTAAAAAACATATACAATCAAAAGTTCTTAGACGAAATTGAAATTCTACTAGACCAATCTTTTGATATGCATTATAATGCAAAAGATGAAAAACAGTATGCTTATGCTTATGTGACGCTATATATGATTATAGAAATTTTAAATAAGGAATTTGTTGAAGAAGATGAAAATAAATTTTGGTGTATTGATGCTAAAAAATTAGAAAAATGGAAGAAAATTGATAATAATATTGTTTTTGAGATATCAGAAGATAAATATAGATCTGAAGCAAATAAAATACTTGGCATTGCCATTCAAAAATTAGATATAGAAACAACGAATATTATACTTTTGACAACAAATAGTTGCGTTACTAGACGTTCTGTTTTTATACATCCAAAGGCTACTAACATAGAAGGTAAATTAATGAAGCCTGATGGAAAGATTTATACTAACGATGGCTTTATCGAACTATTCAATTTGATCGAATTGCTTTTAAATAATTTAAAATAACCTCTGCACTTAATCTGCACACTATCATCATTCCTTTGTATCGTTGAAATAATTAAAACCAACATACTATGGAAACAGCTATTACGATTTTAGATCATTTACAGTTCGATTGTCCTACTGCACAACAAAGAGTCGCTTTATTAGCGATGAGTGATTTTGTAAAAGAAACTAATAAAGATGATTTCTATATCATGTGTGGTGCAGCCGGTACTGGAAAAACTTCAATCACAACAGCGCTCATTGGACATTTAAATGCCAATGCTATTCATTATAAAATTGCAGCTCCAACCGGAAGAGCAGCACGAATTCTTGGACGTAAATCTAAAACGGTCAATAGCACGATACATTCCTTAATTTACAGTACAAAACCAAATTCTGAAACTGGGGAAGTAGTTTTTACTTTAAAAGAAAACTCGGTTAAAGACTTTTCCGTTTTTATTATTGATGAAGCTTCTATGGTTTCTTCAACCATCAACAAAGAAGAAGGAAGTTTGTTTTCTTCCAAGAATTCATTGTTAAGTGATTTAATACATTTTGTAAAAAATGGAAATCCAAACAATAAAATTATTTTACTTGGAGATAAAAACCAATTGCCTCCAGTAAATGAAACTGATTCAAAAGCGCTTTGTGCAGAATATCTACAAGCTAAATTTCAACTAAATGGCTCTGCACATTTATTGACTGAAGTAAAGCGTCAGGAGGATGGCAGTTTTATTTTAAAAAATGCAGTTGCTATAAGAGAAGGAATAGATGCAAATCTCCAAAAAGTAAATCTTCAAGGAGTTGATAAAAAATCAATTTCCCAGGCATCATCCGATTATGTAAAAGAATACCTTAATAATGGTTTTGAAAGTACCGTTTCTATTGGCGCCACTCATAAAATGAATAAGATGTTCAATAATGTGGTTCGTGAAAAGCTATACGGTAACCAAGTAAACACTATTGAACCAAATGAACTTTTATTGATTACAAGTACTTGGAGAAGAAATGATTTTCAATTATTCAGTGGCGACCATGTTACTGCAATAGAAGTAAATAGAAATGAAACCGAAATGGTTGCTGGGTTGCATTTTGTTCCAGTAAAATTATTGTCAAAATCGCTTCAAGGTATTGAAGAAATAATTGAGGATTATATTCTATTGGAAAGTATTTTAAATCCAGAAGGATTAAAATTAGAACAAGAAAACCAACTACGTCATGAACGATTTTCGAAAAACAAAGTCTATCGAGAAACAGGTAATGCATCGGATGATCGATATGTTGGCGCAATACGTGCAACTTATGGACACTCTATCACTTGTAATAAAGCACAAGGGGGCGAATGGAATAAAGTCTTTATGAATTCTTTTTTCATACCATCTTTAAAATACCAATATACCGCTGTAACTAGGGCAAAATCCAGTTTGATTTTATACTAAATTTCCTTACATTTAAATTTTTAAACACACCCATTATGAACACCCAACAATCCACATCCATTAGCACTCTATCCAACGAAATTGTTCAAAATATAGAAAATAAAGAAGGAAATAAAAACTTAATTCCAACTGGTTTTCAGTATTTGGATGAAGATTTTGGTGGTTTATCTTTGGGAGAATTAGTGGTTGTTGGTGGACGACCAGGTATGGGGAAAAGTCAATTTGTGATTAATCTAGTCTCTAATATTTGTGATAGAGAACCTATTTTATTTTTCTCTTTTGATTTAACGCCGTCAACATTTACCTCTCGTATTTTATCGAATAGAACAGGTATTGCGGTGAATAATATTATTCAAAATCTATTAGTTAATGCAGATATAAATTTGATAAAATTGGCTGCTAAACAACTTGAAAACAGTAAATTATTTGTTAGTGATATCGGAGTTGCTAACGTAAATCAAACCATTGAAATAATCAAAGAGCATGTGGAACTTTATAACACTAAAATTGTAGTTATTGATTATTTGCAACTCTTAGGAATAGGGAAATATAATACTGGAAGAGAGGCAGAAATCGGTCATATTTGTAGGGTGTTAAAGATGTGTTCCAAAGAACTTAATATTAGTATTTTGCTATTAAGCCAATTAAGTCGCGCTGTTGAGGTGAGGGGAAGCAATAAAAAACCGCAACTTTCCGATTTGAGAGATAGTGGTTCTATAGAGCAAATTGCAGATAAAGTTTGGTTGCTTTATCGCCCAGAATACTATATGATTGATGAGTTAGATGATGATGATTTTACTTCTACCGATTGTATTTTAATGCTTCTTGTAGCCAAAAATAAAAATGGTAAAAACGGGGTAAGTTACTTTAAACGAAATACTAACTTTACTGAGTTCAATTCCATCAAAAAACCAGGCGATAGTTTTGAATTTAACGAAGACCGCCTTTCGGAATTGCAAAAACCATCATTCAAGGAATTAAATAATGAAAATGAAGTCCCATTTTAAAGATACAAAAGCCGTTGGAAAAAATTATGAAGTCAAACCTAAATAAAAAAAATGACTTAGAGATTGTGTTCCGCAATCCAATCAAAATTGTTGCTAGGTACTAAAGATATCTGTTTACTGCGTAAACAGATATTATTCAAAGATAATTATACAACGGCTTTTTAATAAATGAAACCTAACTTACTACTCGATAAAATTCATTCCAAAAAAGAAGAGTACAACAAGTACTTCTATGGACCTCAATATGATGTGGTATTTCGCTTTGAGCAAAAATTCTTTGTTTCTCAACTACTATCTATTGTTTCAATTCCAGATTTAAGAATACTGCTAAAGTTGCGATTATCGTCAATCAATAAATTGATGAATGAACCGGACTACATTAGTTTTTCAATACCCAAAAAAAGAGGAGGCAATCGTTTGATACAATCGCCTTTTAACGATTTAATGAGGCTTCAGTCCAGATTAAATTTCTTCTTACAGAACTATTATCATTTAATACGACCGGAAGGAATTCATGGTTTTGTTATTAATCCTAATAAAAAAGAGAAGATTTGTAATATTGTTGATAATGCGAAAATTCATGTCAATAAAAAACAGGTTCTAAATCTTGATTTAAAAGATTTTTTTCCATCCATACAAGCCTATAGAGTCAAAGAATTATTTGTTTCAGAATGCTTTAAATTTAACGATGAGGTTGCAAATGCCTTAGCATTATTAGTTACTTATGAAGGAAAATTACCAATTGGCGCACCTACATCTTCAGTTATTTCTAATTTTATCTGTTTAGAATTAGATGCCAATTTAATTGCTTTTTGTAATGAAAATCAAATCAATTTTAGTCGTTATGCTGATGATTTAACTTTTTCATCCAATGAAGATATTTCTAAAGAAACTATCAGCAGCAT
>JBIPNF010000301.1:0-2576 GCA_044373885.1 Flavobacterium sp.
AGATAAAACGGGATTTAAAATGAAAACAGTTTCATAATGATTCATAAAAATATATTTTATTGTTAAATTGGGTGCAAAAATAACTATTTATTTTTAATCTACAAGCTAAAAGTAAAGATTTTCTTCCCGTTTAATTGAAGTGACTGCAATTTATTAGTATTGAATTCCAAATTAACACTTCTGTGATAATTAGTATCCTATAGTTTGAATATAATTAGAACTAATTAATTTGTCCCTATTAATATAGTAAAACAGATTTCTTTTGTTTATTTTTTTGTCCCTCAAAAATTTATCGGAAAATTTCCAAAATAAAAAACACCGTAACTTTTTTCGCAAAACACCGTAAAATGAACTTAAATCATTGTACTATTTTTACAATATAGAAACAACTGAAAAAACAATATGATTATAACTAAAAGCTTTTGTATTCATTATTTTAAACATACGGTTCCCACTAATTATACAAAACAACTATTTCAAATATCCAAATAAGCATTTAAAAAATAATCCACATGGGTAATTAAAAGAGCTCAAAAGCCAATTAAGGTTTTATCATAATAGGACTGACTTGAGTTAAAAATCAATAAAAATAGGTGTTAAAAAATAAAATTATCCTAACCAAATTATGAAAAATATAAATAAAAAAATTTAATTCTCATAAAAATATCGATTAAACGCAAATAAAATAGACTATATACAAATCGTTAAAAAAAACAAAACAAAACGATTATTTATTAAAAATATTACATTAATTTTAATTTTCAAACATTTAAAAAACCCTCATTATGAAGTTAAATTGCGTAATTGTAGAAGACAGTACTTTACAAAGAATGTTAATTGTAAAATTAGTAAGTAATCACCCAAATTTAAGACTAGTTGGCAATTTCTCTAATGCCATAGAAGCCAAAAATTGCCTCACAGTCAATGAAGTTGACTTGATTTTTTTAGATGTGGAAATGCCCGTTATTAATGGATTTAATTTTTTAGATGCATTAAAAGTAAAACCACAGATTGTATTTGTTACTGCAAAAACAGATTACGCCCTAAAAGCCTTTGAATACAATGCTACTGATTACCTGCAAAAACCCGTTTCATTAGAACGATTTAACACTACTGTAAAAAGAGCCTTGGAGAATTATTCTTTAACACATGAACCGCCAGTAGAAAGTGGCGAACACATTTTTATTAAAAGTAATTTGAAAAAACTAAAAATTTATACTTCTAAAATTAAATGGATTGAAGCCTACGGAGATTACGTGAAAGTAGTTACTGAAGACGCAAGCAATTTAGTACTTTCAACTATGAAGTCTTTTGAAAATGATTTGTCTAAAGAACGATTTATAAGAGTCCACAAATCGTTTATAATTAATATTGATAAAGTAGAACGTTACAACAGTAAATTTGCAGAAATTGGCCCAACGAAAATTCCATTAAGTAGAAATAAAAAAGAAAATTTAGCAAAAGCTTTGGCTGCAAGCTAATAAAAATCAACATTTAGAATCACCCGAATGGAACGATACGTTGGAACTGCTTCAAAACTATTAAGCATTTTCTGAATTGTTTTCTTGGTATTCCCTACGGAAATGTCCATCGGTATTTTTACCATAATTGTTCTGATATATTCATTCCGAATCCTACTGATAGGGGGTTCTTCGGGACCTAAAACCGGAATTGGTAAATTTTGCTGCATCACTTGGTACAACCACATCGCCCCTTCTTTGAGTTTGTCGAAATCCCGATGTTTTAAAGTCAGTTTTACCAATTTAAAATAGGGTGGGTATTTATAAATTTGTCTTTCGTGTAGTTGTTCCTTGTACATTCCCACATAATCATTTTTAGTGACTTGCTGAATCGTATTGTGCAATGGTGAATACGTTTGAATAATTACTTTTCCTTGTTTTTCTGAACGTCCTGAGCGACCAGAAACCTGAGTCATCATTTGGAAACTTCTTTCAAAAGCCCTGAAATCGGGATGGTACAACATGTTATCGGCATTCATAATTCCAACCAGAGTTACATTATCAAAATCCAAACCTTTTCCGAGCATTTGGGTTCCAACCAATATATCAATTTCCCTATTTTTAAAACTATCAATTATTTTTTCAAAACCGAATTTTCCTCTTGTGGTATCTTGGTCCATTCGTCCAATTTTATGACTTGGAAAAAGTTCGACCAATTCTTGTTGAATTTGTTCTGTTCCAAAACCTTTCGTTGTTAAATCAACACTTGAACAAGCGTGACAATTGGTAGGCTTCGCAATAGAATACCCGCAATAATGGCATCGCAATTGGTTTTTGTGTTTGTGGTACGTCAAACTCACATCGCATTGTTGGCATTGCGGCACGTGACCACAAGTTAAACATTCCAATAATGGCGAATACCCACGACGGTTTTGAAACAAAATTACTTGTTCGCCCAAAGCCAAAGCATTCGTGATTTCTTCAATTAAAACATCGCTGAAATGTCCCACCATTTTTTTTCGAAAGTACTTGTCTTTCAAATCTACCAATTCAATTTCTGGCATCATTACGTTTCCGTAGCGCTCAAAAATTTCTACAAAACCATATTTTCCTGAT
>JBIPNF010000302.1:0-2554 GCA_044373885.1 Flavobacterium sp.
CATTTTCAGAATTTTTGTCAAATGAAACATGTTTTTATCCAAATACATACTCTCATTCTGACATTTAGGACAACTTCCTGTTAAAATACTATTTAATTTGGATCCTTTTTTTAACATTTGCAAAAAAATTAATTTTCCGAATTTGGTCCCGACTGTTCGGGATGCAAATTTACACATTCAATTATATAAAAATCATAATAAATGCTTAATATACACAATCTATCTGTTTCCTTTGGTGGTACTTATTTATTTGAAGAAGTGACCTTTCGTTTGGGTGCTGGAGACAGAGTTGGACTCGTAGGTAAAAATGGTGCTGGAAAGTCCACAATGTTGAAAATTTTGGCACGAGATTTTGCTCCTGATTCTGGGGTTATTTCTCAAGAAAAGGAAGTTAGAATGGGTTTTCTTAGGCAAGATATCGATTTTGAACAAGGTAGAACTGTTCTTGAGGAAGCGTATGAAGCATTTACAGATATAAAAATTGTAGAAAAAAAATTAGAACAAATCAATCATTTGTTGGTGACAAGAACGGATTATGAAAGTGATGAATACAGCCAAATTATTGAGGATTTATCAGATTATACACATCGTTTTGAATTATTAGGCGGTTACAATTACATTGGTGATACCGAAAAAATCCTTTTAGGCTTAGGTTTCAAGAGAGAAGTTTTTAATAATCAAACCGAAACTTTTTCTGGAGGTTGGAGAATGCGTATCGAATTAGCCAAATTATTATTGCAAGCAAATGATGTTTTGCTTTTAGATGAGCCAACGAATCACTTGGACATTGAAAGTATCATTTGGTTAGAAAGTTTCCTCAGAAATTATGCTGGAGTTGTCGTAATTGTATCGCATGATAAAATGTTTTTGGACAACGTAACCAATAGGACTATCGAAATTTCACTTGGAAAAGCCTATGATTTCAATAAACCCTATTCTGAATATTTAGAATTGCGTCATGAAATTCGTGACAAACAGTTGGCTACACAAAAAAATCAAGCCAAGAAAATTGAAGAGACTGAAAAACTAATCGAGAAATTTCGTGCCAAAGCTTCGAAAGCTTCTATGGCGCAATCACTCATCAAAAAACTCGACAAAGTAGAGCGAATTGAAGTCGATGAAGATGATAATTCCGTTATGAATATTTCGTTTCCAGTTTCAAAAGTGCCAGGAAAAGTAGTTATTGAGGCTGAAAAAGTAACTAAAAGCTATGGTGAAAATACTATTCTTAAAGACATTTCTTTATTGGTTGAACGCGGAAGCAAAATTGCATTCGTGGGTCAAAACGGACAAGGAAAATCAACTTTTATAAAAGCAATTGTCAATGAATTTGAATTTCAAGGAAGCATAAAATTAGGTCATAACGTGCAAGTGGGCTATTTTGCGCAAAATCAAGCGGAGTATTTAGATGGTGAAATTACTTTATTGCAAACCATGGAAGATGCAGCAACCGACACCAATCGTTCTAAAGTTCGCGACATGTTAGGGTCATTTTTGTTCCGTGGTGATGATGTAGAAAAAAAGGTGAAAGTACTTTCTGGAGGCGAAAGAAATCGTTTAGCACTTTGCAAGTTGCTGTTGCAGCCCATCAATGTTTTGGTTATGGATGAGCCTACAAATCACTTAGATATCAAGTCTAAAAACGTTCTGAAAGCCGCTTTGCAAAAATATGAAGGGACGCTTTTACTCGTTTCTCACGATAGGGATTTCTTGCAAGGAATGTCCAATTTGGTTTATGAATTCAAAGACCAAAAAATCAAGGAATATTTAGGCGATGTCAACTATTTCCTGGAGCAACGCAATCTAGAGAACATGCGTGAAGTAGAGAAAAAAGACGCCATAAAACAAGCCGCGCCAAAAGACAATAACAAAGCTTCCTACGAAGATCAGAAAAAAAATAAAGCGGTCTATAATCGGTTGAGTAAAATTGAAAGTCAAATAAAACAATTGGAAAAAGATATTCAAAACGATGACAAAATGGTCGCTTCGTATTACGACAAACACGCTGAAAACGCTTCGTTTTTCATAGCTTACAACAAAAAGAAATCCGAATTAGAAAAACTCCTTTTTGATTGGGAAGTGGTTCAGGAAGAAATTGATAATTTATAATTTCCAAGAGCCCTTTCCAGCTTTCCGCTACAAGTCCTCATTCAAAAAGTTGTTTTTCTAAGCCAAAAAAGGAGCTTCCTTCGGTCGCTCTTTTTTGCCAAGAAAAACTACTTTTTTCACTGCGGGCTTTTCGCTTCAATCTGGGCTAGGGTGTTTCGAACCTTTAGAACCTTTATAGTAGCAATCCACCAACCTACAACTTACAACTTACAACCATCAACCCCTCAGCGACTTATAAATTAAATCAAAAATAACTTTAAAAAAGCTTTGTAGAAGCGGATTAACACTCTACTTTTGCACCCGCAAACGGATAGGGGTTTTTCTTTTTACATCTTTAACAAATAGTATAAATGGATAAAAATTTTGCTATAAAACATTTGTGAGAGATTAAAAAGTTGTTATCTTTGCCGACCCAAAAGGGGTCAAGTTCTTAAAAAATTAGTAT
>JBIPNF010000009.1:0-28572 GCA_044373885.1 Flavobacterium sp.
AAAAAGATAATTCCAAACCCAAAACTATCTATTAAAAGTGGAGGTTTTGCCCCTTTGGGCGAATACAAATCGACTTGGATCTTCAAGCAATTGGAAATTATTGGAGAAAAATTTGATTTTAAATTATCCGATTCCATTGAACGAATTTCTGAGGAAGCAATGGATATGATTTTGAACGGTGGAAAAGAGAAATTTTCTGTTGCATCGAAAACATTGGGAATTACGAAGGAATATAAAATTGAATTTGAAGGGATTTCACATTTCATAAAAAACCAGCACGACGAAAGTGGTTCGGCAACAATAAAACGTTGGGCTTCTGGATTTATGGATGAAGTGAAATGTCCTGTTTGCGAAGGAACAAGATTAAAAAAAGAAGCTTTATTTTTTAAAATCAACGAAAAAAATATTGCTGAATTATGCGATTTGGATATTTCAGATTTAACAAAATGGTTTCGCGATTTACACAATCATTTATCTGATAAACAAACATTAATAGCCACTGAAGTAATTAAAGAGATTAAGGACAGATTGAACTTTTTGATGAATGTTGGTTTGGACTATTTGGCTTTAAGCCGAAGTTCAAAATCACTGTCTGGTGGCGAAGCGCAACGGATTCGATTGGCAACGCAAATTGGTTCGCAATTGGTTGGCGTTTTATATATTTTGGACGAACCTAGTATTGGTTTGCACCAAAGAGACAATGATAAATTAATCCATTCTTTAGAGCAATTGCGAGATTTAGGAAATTCAGTAATTGTAGTAGAACACGATAAAGACATGATAGAACGCGCCGATTATGTGATTGATATTGGTCCAAAAGCCGGAAAATTTGGTGGCGAAATTATCAGTAAAGGAACACCTGCAGAAATCTTGAAAGAACATACCATTACGGCAATGTATCTCAATGGAGAAATGAAAATTGAGATTCCAAAAAAGAGACGCGAAGGCAACGGAAAGTTTTTGAAATTGACTGGTGCAACGGGAAATAACTTGAAAAATGTTACTATTGAAATACCGCTAGGCCAACTGATATGTGTGACAGGCGTTTCTGGAAGTGGGAAATCGACCTTGATAAATGAGACGCTTTATCCTATTTTAAATGCCTTTTATTTTAATGGGGTTAAAAAACCAAAACCGTACAAGAAAATTGAAGGTTTGGAGCATATTGATAAAGTTATTGATATTGACCAAAGTCCGATTGGGAGAACGCCACGATCAAATCCTGCGACCTATACTGAAGTTTTCACGGAAATTAGAAACCTATTTACGATGACTTCTGAAAGTATGATTCGAGGTTATAAAGCGGGAAGATTTAGTTTTAATGTGAAAGGTGGAAGATGTGAAACCTGCGAAGGTTCGGGAGTTAGGACGATAGAAATGAACTTTTTACCCGATGTTTATGTTGAATGTGAAACGTGTCAAGGAAAGCGATTTAATAGAGAAACTTTAGAAATTCGGTTCAAGGGAAAATCGATTTCAGATGTTTTGAATATGACCGTTGACGAAGCGGTTCCGTTTTTCGAAATGATTCCGAAAATTTACAGAAAAGTAAAAACGATTCAGGATGTTGGTTTAGGTTATATCACTCTTGGTCAGCAAAGTACGACACTTTCTGGTGGCGAAGCACAACGGATTAAATTGGCTGGCGAATTGTCTAAAAAAGATACTGGAAATACGTTTTATATTCTTGACGAACCTACTACAGGATTGCATTTTGAGGATATTCGGGTTTTGATGGATGTGATAAATAAATTGGTTGACAAAGGCAATACGATTTTGATTATTGAACATAATATGGACGTAATTAAATTAGCAGATTATATTATTGATATTGGTCCTGAAGGCGGAAAAGGAGGCGGAGAAGTTGTTGCCAAAGGAACTCCCGAAGAAATAGTGAAAAATAAAAAAAGCTATACCGCACAATTTTTAAAAAAAGAATTACTTTAGTAGGCTGAAATTTTTTGAAACGCGTAATTTTAAAAATAAACAGGAAATTAATAGAGAGACTTAGCCCCGATGGAACTGAAAACCCCTTGCTTTTTAGCGAGGATTGTAACGGACAGCGGGATAAAGCTTCAAAAAAAATAAAAAAAATACTTATGAAATTAGAAGATTTCGATAATGATGAGGATAAAGTAATTCAGGATAAACTGAAACAAAAGACATGGAATGAGATTCGGGCGAACGATTCGTGGGCGATTTTCAAGATTATGGCTGAGTTTGTGAATGGTTATGAAAGCATGAGTCGGATTGGACCTTGTGTAACAATTTTTGGTTCGGCGAGAACGAAAACTGATGACCCTTTTTATTTATTGGCAGAAAAAATTGCCTATAAAATTGGAAAAGCTGGTTATGGCGTTATCACTGGTGGTGGCCCAGGAATTATGGAAGCGGGCAATAAAGGTGCGACTTTAGGCGGTGGTGCATCCGTGGGATTGAATATCGACTTGCCATTTGAGCAACATTATAATCCATATATTGACCGTGATAAAAACTTGAATTTCGACTATTTTTTTGTGAGAAAAGTGATGTTTGTGAAATATTCTCAAGGGTTTGTTATTATGCCAGGAGGTTTTGGAACCTTGGATGAAATGTTTGAGGCGATAACGTTAATTCAGACCAAAAAAATAGGGAAATTTCCAATAATATTGGTTGGAAAAACATTTTGGTCGGGCTTGATGGAGTGGATAAAAACAGTTTTGATTGAGCAATATAATAATGTGAGTCCCGATGATTTAAATTTAATAAAAATTGTAGATACTGAAGATGAAGTCATCGAAGTATTAGATACTTTCTACAAAAAATACAATCTAACTCCTAATTTTTAAATCTAAAGCTGTTTCAAAACAGCTTATTTTTTTTTAGAAACTAATAGTTAATTAATGCACCAAAAATTTGTAAATTAGTTTAAAAATTGAATTTGAAACCTTATTTTAAAATAGTTGCTTCTCTTTTAATATTGTTTGTTTCGGCAAAAAACTTTGCGCAACACCATTCCCAAATTAATGTTGAAGTGAACATGGCTTCGAAAACATTGAATATTCAACAAGAAATCACTTTTTGTAATCCATCTGAAGACACACTCAAAGCTATAGTTTTGAATGATTGGATGCATGCGTATTCTTCAAGATATACTAGTTTGGCAGACCGATTTTCTGATGAATTTTATAGAGAATTTCATTTAGCAGATGAAAAAGAATACGGTAGCACAAATAACTTAACGATCATTGATGATTCCAATTTATTTTTATCCTGGAAAAGACCGAGTGATACTTCTGATTTTATAGCTGTTGATTTGAGAACTAAATTGGCTCCAAATCAAAAAATAGTTTTGCATCTAACGTATTCGGTCAAAATTCCAAGTGATAAATTCACAAAATATGGTTATTCTGAAAGTGGCGGAATGAATTTGAAAAATTGGTACCTCACCCCTGCCCGATATGAAAATCATGCTTTTGTTCAATACAACAATAATAATTTAGATGATATTGCTAATGCGGTTTCAGATTTTGATATTGATTTAAAAATTCCGAAAAACGTTTTTGCAACAACGGATTTGAATAGCACAAAAATTGAAGCGACTATTCTTTTTTCGAATTATAAATTAGAAGGAAAAAAAAGAACTGATTTCAGCCTTTTTATAGAACCTAAAATTAGCTTTTATAATTTTGAAAATAGCTTTTCGAATGTCGCGATTAATTTAAAAGAATCAAAAATTAATTCTATTCAAGAAGCTGTAATAGTTGATAAAGTGGTCACTTTTGTTGCTGATTTGATTGGGCGATATCCCTTTGAAAAAATTACAGTTTCTCAAGTTGACTATGAACGTAATCCATTTTATGGACTCAATCAATTGCCTTCGTTTTTAAGTCCATTTCCTGACGAATTTATGTTTGAAATCAAGTTTTTAAAGACCTATTTGAATAATTATTTGAAAAATAGTTTGCATTTGAATCCCAGAAAAGACAATTGGATTTATGATGGTATTCAAGTATACACGATGATGAAATATATTGATGAAAATCATCCTGATATGAAAATGTTTGGGTCCTTATCAACTTATAAATTATTGAAAGGGTTCAATTTGACAAATGTAAATTTTAATGAACAATACAGCTATTTTTATATGCTTATGGCTAGGAAAAATTTAGACCAACCGTTGAGCAATCCTAAAAATACTTTAATAAAGTTCAACGAACAAATAGCTAGTAAGTATCGGGCAGGATTGAGTTTTCGTTATTTAGATGACTATTTAGGACAACAAACAATACCTAAGAGCATTCACGAGTTTTACGAAAATTTTAAAGGAAAACAAGTTCAAAGATTGGATTTTGAAACTATTATCAAACAGAATTCAAAGAAAGATATTAGTTGGTTTTTCAAAACAATTATTGACTCAAGAGACATTGTTGACTATAAGTTTTCTAAGGTTTCAAAAACAAAAGACAGTATTACTTTTTCAATCAATAATAGAACTGGAGTTATCGTTCCAATACCAGTTTATGGTGTTAAAAGTGACAAAATTGTATTTAAGAAATGGATTGATTCTAAAAACATGGATAGTATTTATACTATTGACCGAAAAAACGCTGACAAAATTGTTTTGAATTATAATAATGAAGTTCCAGAATATAATTTGAGGAATAATTGGAAATCGTTGAAAGGATTTTATCCCAATAATCGGCCGATAAAATTCACTTTTATGAAAGATTTGGAAGATCCATATTACAATCAAATATTATATGTTCCTACTTTAACGTATAATCTTTATGATGGATTGTCACCAGGATTGAGGCTTCACAACAAAACAATTTTAGACAAGCCCTTTACATTTGATATAAATCCAGCCTATTCAACCACTTCAAAATCACTATCAGGCGAAATGGCATTTATGATAAATAAAAATTATCGAGAAAGTAAACTTTTCAATATAAAATACCTTTTGTCAAGTTCCTATTTTCATTATGCACCAGATGCAGCTTATCAAAAAATAAATCCCACGATACAAATACGAATTAGAGAAAGTAATTTCAGAGACAACAGAAAGCAATTAATTTTATTACGACAAGTTTTAGTAAATCGAGAAAAAAGTGATTATATAGTTGACAATACTACTGAAAATTATTCGGTTTTTAATCTAAAATATTTAAATACAAAAACAGAAGTAGTACATCATTTTAACTTAATTACCGATTTCCAACTGTCTTCAAAATTCGGAAAATTGGCAGGTGAAGTTCAGTATAGAAAATTATTTGATGACAATCGAGAGTTCAGTTTTCGACTGTTTGCTGGGAGTTTTCTATATAACAAATCAAATTCTAACTTCTTTAGTTTTGCATTAGATAGACCAACTGATTATTTATTTGATTATAATTATTATGGTAGATCGGAAAGCACAGGGTTTTTTAGCCAACAATTTATTATGGCCGACGGTGGTTTCAAATCAAAATTAGTTACGCCATTTGCAAATCAGTGGATGACTACTGCAAATGCAAGTTATTCAATTTGGAATTGGGCAGAAATATACGGAGATGTAGGATTATTAAAAAACAAACTTTCAAATCCGAAATTCGTTTATGATAGTGGTTTCCGTTTAAATTTGGTTACCAATTATTTTGAATTATACTTTCCTGTCTATTCAAACAATGGATGGGAAGTTTCACAATATAAATACAAAGAAAAAATACGATTTGTAATAACATTAGATCCAAAATTACTAGTTAATCTTTTCACAAGAAAATGGTTCTAAGTCACTCCGTAATGTTAAATTCAATGAATTATATTTAGCATAATTGTGTTTTCAATACTAAATAACCAAAATATCATCGTTTTAACACGTGATAATTATTGATTATTTAATTATATTTTATTCAAACTATTATGTAAATAGCTAGAATTTACATATTTTTGTTAAAATTTCCAACAAAGAAATAATTATGAAACAATCAGAGACTGTAGCATTGACTTTTGAAGATTTTAAAATCGAAGTTTTAAACGATTATAAAATCGCGTGTATTAGTCGGGAATGCAGTTTATTAGGAAGACGAGAAGTGCTTACTGGGAAAGCCAAGTTTGGTATTTTTGGTGATGGCAAAGAAGTTCCGCAATTGGCAATGGCAAAAGCATTTCAAAAAGGAGATTTTAGATCGGGATATTACCGTGATCAAACTTTTATGATGGCAATTGGACACTTGACAATACAGCAGTTTTTTGCAGGATTGTACGGTCATACTGATATCGAACACGATCCGATGAGTGCTGGACGTCAAATGGGCGGGCACTTTGCAACACATTCTCTTGATGAAAATGGAAATTGGAACGATTTAACAAAACAAAAAAATTCAAGTGCCGACATTTCTCCTACTGCAGGTCAAATGCCGAGATTGCTTGGATTGGCGCAAGCCTCAAAAATATATAGAAACGTTAAGGGATTAGAATATAAAACTAAATTTTCTGACAAAGGAAATGAAGTGGCTTGGGGGACTATTGGTAATGCTTCAACTTCTGAAGGTTTGTTTTTTGAAACCATAAATGCTGCCGGAGTACTTCAAGTTCCTGTAGTTATGAGTGTATGGGATGATGAATATGGGATTTCCGTTCATGCAAAACACCAAACAACGAAAGAAAATATTTCAGAAATATTGAAAGGCTTTCAACGAGATTCTAGTGGTAATGGTTATGAAATTATGACTGCAAAAGGTTGGGATTATCCAAATTTAATAGACGTTTATCAGAAAGCTGCAGCAATTGCAAGAGAAGAACATGTTCCCGTTTTGATTCATGTTAAGGAATTGACACAGCCACAGGGACATTCTACTTCAGGGTCACATGAAAGGTATAAAAATGCCGAAAGACTCGCTTGGGAAACCGAATTTGATTGTTTGAAACAAATGAAAAAATGGTTGATTGAAAACGGGTTTTCTAAGGAAGAAAATCTTGATTTAATAGCAGGTCAAGCAAAAAAAGACGTTTTAGAAGGAAAGAAAGCAGCGTGGAATGCATTTGTTTCACCTATTAAAGCAGAGCAATTAGAACTAGTAAACCTATTAAAAGAAATTGGGAAATCTTCAAAAAATAGTGCTCATATAGAGCAGTTTGCAAGTGATTTGGCAGCAATAAAAGAACCACTTAGAAAAGATATTCTTTCAACAGCAAGAAAAATTTTGAGAAAAATAGTTGCTGAAAATGAGAAAAACAAATTAGCAAAATGGATTTCTGATATAACGGCGAAAGTTCAACCTAAATTTAGTTCTCATTTATATTCTGAATCAAAGGAAAATGTTTATTCTGTTAAAGAAGTATTTCCGGAATTTGATGAAAACGCAATTGAAGTAGATGCGAGAATGATATTAAGAGATAATTTTGATGCTCTTTTTACAAAATTTCCAGAAGTTTTAGTTTTTGGAGAAGATGCTGGAAATATTGGAGATGTAAACCAAGGTTTGGAAGGAATGCAAGAAAAATATGGGGCACTTCGAGTGGCCGATGTTGGTATTCGGGAGGCATCAATAATTGGTCAAGGAATTGGAATGGCGATGCGTGGTTTGCGACCAATTGCAGAAATTCAATACTTAGATTATCTATTATATGGCATCCAAATTATGAGTGATGACCTAGCTACATTGCAATACAGAACTGCTGGACGTCAAAAAGCACCTTTAATAATTAGAACTCGAGGACACAGATTGGAAGGGATTTGGCATGCGGGTTCTCCAATGGGAATGATAATAAACGCACTTCGTGGAATTCATGTTTTGGTTCCTAGAAATATGACAAAAGCAGCAGGTTTTTATAATACTTTACTTTCAACAGACGAACCGGCATTAGTAATAGAGTGTTTGAATGGATACAGATTAAAAGAAAAAATGCCTTTAAATCTAGGCGAATTTAAAACTCCGATTGGAGTCGTAGAAACTATTAAAGAAGGCAAAGATTTAACTGTAGTTTCTTATGGATCTACGTTGCGATTAGTAGAACAAGCAGCAAAAGAACTTTTAGAGATTGGAATTGATGTTGAAATTATTGATATTCAATCACTTTTGCCATTTGATATCAATCATGATATTTTAAAAAGTGTCTCTAAAACAAATCGATTATTAGTAGTTGACGAAGATGTTCCGGGAGGCGCTTCAGCTTATATTTTACAGCAAATTTTAGAAGTTCAAAAAGGTTATTTTCAATTGGACAGCCAACCAAAAACACTAACTTCTCAAGAACATCGACCTTCTTATGGAACAGATGGAGATTATTTTTCAAAACCATCTGCTGAAGATATTTATGAAAAGATATATGAAATGATGAACGAAGATAATCCTTCAAAATATCCAAGTTTATATTAAATTTATTGCGGTTTATAATAGTATAGAAATAGCCAAACAGAACTAATTAGCTGTTTGGCTATTTTTTTATGAATTATAAAAATAATCGACAAATAGTGCTTTTTGTAATTATTTTTTTATAAATTTATAATAGATATATACCCCCCTTTATATCAAGAAGATACATTAACGAAAGAATTTTTTTTCGGATATTAATTAAAACTTTTTGATAATGACAGAAATTAAGGGGAATTATGACGAATTGCATGCTGATATTGAAACTCAAAATTCAATTCAAAAAAAAGATAAAAAGAACAATCAGTTTCTAGATAGTTTTAAGTTTATCTTTAATGAATCGCTCGATTTAATTTGCATTTCTGATTCAAAAGGGAATCTTAAAGTTTTAAACTCTGCATTCTCAAAACTTTTAGGTTATTCTAAAAAAGAATTACTTAACAATCCTTTTACAAAATTCGTGCATAGCGATGATGTTTATTTTACCAATTTAGAAATTCTTAAACTAAATTCTGGAGCACCAGCAATCCTTTTTGAAAATAGATGTTTTAATAAAGATGGAGCGGTTTTATTTATACATTGGTGGGCGAAAAAAGATGCTGAAACCGATAGAATTCATTATATAGGTCGGAACATTACTGAATTCAAGAAAAGTCAAAAAAAATTAATAAACAGTGAGAATTTATTAAATGATGCTCAAAAAATAGCAAAAGTCGGAAGTTGGGAATTCAATTTGAAATCTAAAAAGTTACTTTGGTCCAATGAATTGTATTCGATATTTGAAATTGAAAACAAGCACAATCCCAACTTATACCAAGAATATATTTCAAGGTTTTCTCCAGAAGACTTAGAAATATTACAAACAAAAATCAATCATTTAAAAGATACTAAAAAACCTTATGAAATTAAATATAAAATTATTTTGCCAAATAATCGTTTTAAATGGGTTTTTAGTACTGGAATTCCAGTTCTAAATGACGAAGGGAATGTCATAAGTATTAAGGGAATCGCGCAAGATATCACAGAAAAAAAATTAATAAATGATACTTTAAAAGCAAAAGAGCAAGCCGAAATTGCAAATAAAGCTAAAACAGAATTTATTGCAAATATGAGTCATGAAATCCGGACACCGTTGAACGGAATTATTGGATTTACCGAATTATTAATGAAAACAAAACTAGACAAAACACAATTAGAATATACCAATACAATTAATAAATCAGCTATAATATTGATGGATATTATTAATGATATTTTAGATTTTTCAAAGATTGAATCTGGAAAATTAGAATTAAACATCCAAGAAATCGACCTGTTTGAATTATTGAACCAAGTAATTGATCTTTTCAAATACCAAGCGCTTCAGAAAAATATAGATTTGAACTTAAAAATAGACAAAAATATTCCGCAATATATTTTTGCAGATGAAGGTCGATTGAAACAAGTTATTGTTAATTTATTAAGCAATGCTATTAAATTTACAGACTCAGGGAGTGTGAATTTGTTTCTTTCTCAATTACAATCTGATAATGAATTAGTAAAACTTCGATTTTCGGTTAAAGATACCGGCATTGGAATCATGGAAAATAACCATCATAAAATTTTTAATTCATTCGTACAAGAAAACAATTCAATTACAAGAAAATATGGAGGTACCGGTTTAGGACTTCCAATTTCGAATCAATTATTGGGATTAATGAACAGTAAGCTTCAATTAACTAGTAAAAATGGAATTGGAAGTACATTTTCATTTGTTGTAGATTTTAAAAAAGGAACAACAAAACGTAAATCCATACCAACATTTACTAATTTAGAAAGTGAAGAAGCTACACTTTTTAATATAGATCATTATGAAGTGACGGTATTAATTGTGGAAGATAATAAAATCAATATGTTATTAGCGAAAACATTAGTTCAAAAAATTATTCCCAATTGCAAAATAACTGAAGCATTTAACGGAAGTGAGGCAGTCAAAAAAGTTTTAAATGAAAAAATAGATTTGATATTGATGGATATTCACATGCCTATAAAAAACGGTTATGAAGCAGCTATGGAAATTAGAAAATTTAATACTACTAAACGAATACCAATAATTGCTCTGACTGCAGGAGTTTTTAATGGTGAAAAAGAAAAATGTTTGTCTTCGGGAATGAATGATTTTCTCTCGAAACCAATCGTCAAAAAAGATTTAGAAAGTATCATATTGAAATGGTTAAAATAAAATACTACCCTAACCAACCATCTCGATCCAAACTTCTGTATTGAATGGCTTCAGCAATATGTGAAGAAACTACATTTTGTGCAGACTCTAAATCGGCAATTGTGCGCGCCACTTTAAGAATTCTATCATACGCTCTTGCCGAAAGGTTTAAGCGTTCCATAGCTGTTTTTAATAACTGTTTTGATTCTTCATCAAGCGCACAAAATTCTCTAATTTGCTTGGAACTCATTTGAGCATTGTAATGTACTTTTTCCATTAATTCAAATCTTGCAGTTTGAATTTCTCGTGCAGCAGTAACTCTTTTTCGAATAACAACACTGCATTCCGATTTTCTATCATCGGATAATTTCTCAAAAGGCACGGGAGTAACTTCAATATGAATGTCAATTCTATCTAAAAGAGGTCCTGAAATCTTACTCAAGTAGCGTTGCATTTCATGCGGTGAAGATGTCTGTGATGAATCTGGATCATTAAAGAAACCACTCGGACTTGGATTCATACTCGCAACCAACATAAACGAAGACGGATAAGTGACCGTAAATTTCGCTCTGGAAATGGTAACTTCTCTATCTTCTAAAGGCTGTCGCATCACTTCCAAAACATCTCGTTTGAATTCAGGCAATTCATCTAAGAATAAAACACCATTATGAGCCATAGAAATTTCACCAGGTTGTGGATAACTTCCGCCGCCAACGAGCGCAACATTTGAAATCGTATGATGGGGACTTCTAAATGGCCGCTGGTTCATCAAACCAACTTCCTTCAATTTTCCAGCAACACTATGAATTTTTGTAGTTTCAAGCGCTTCTCGTAAGGTCATTGGTGGTAAAATACTTGGTAATCTTTTAGCAAGCATTGTTTTTCCTGCTCCTGGAGGTCCGATTAAAATTATATTATGACCGCCAGCAGCTGCAATTTCCATACATCTTTTGATGCTTTCTTGTCCACGAACATCTGAAAAATCGAATTCTGGGAAATCTAGTGTTTTGTTGAATTCGGCTCGGGTATCAATAATTGTAGGTTCTATTGTTCCCTTTCCTTCTAGAAAATCAATAACTTGTTGTAAATTTTCAACACCATATACATCCAAACCGCTCACTATTGCTGCTTCTTTAACATTTTGAATTGGAAGAAAAAATCCTTTAAATCCCTCTTCTTTAGCTTTAATAGCAATGGGTAATGCACCACGGATGGGTTGTAAACTTCCATCAAGGGACAATTCCCCCATAATGATATATTTATCAGATTCTGTAGTTTGAATTTGGGAGGACGCTACCAAAATACCAATCGCTAAAGTCAAATCATAGGCAGATCCTTCTTTACGCAAATCGGCAGGAGCCATATTTATTGTGATTTTTTTGCCAGGCATGGAATACCCGTTATTTTTCAAGGCAGCGGCAATTCGGTAACTGCTTTCTTTGATGGCGTTATCGGGTAAACCAACAAGGTGATAACCAATTCCTTTGTCGATATTCACTTCTACAGTTATTGTTGTGGCTTCAACGCCAAAAACGGCACTTCCAAATACTTTTACTAACATGGCTTATACTTTATATTTGTCTAAAGTACTACAAAAAAATTAAAAATAAACGCAAATAAATAAAATATAATAAATAGTTCCTCTTCAAAAAAAAACCATTCGGTTAAGAATGGGTTTTTAGATTATTTCTTAAAATTTGAAATTCCTGATTTCAACCAAACTCCATATTCGTTTACATCAGGTGTATAACTAATTGTTGGTATTGTTGCATTCAAATTATTTCCTTCTAAATCGGTTATTACATACAAAGGTTGGGTATTTGTTTTGTATTTAGAAATCATTAAATCAGTCCATTTATCGCCAATTGTTTCTAATAATTCACCTGTTGTTACCGATTTAAATTGTTGCGCTTTAGGCAATTCTCTTTTATCATCAACATATAATGAAATCAAAACCACTTCATTTTTCAAAATTGATAAAATTGGATTTTCGCCCCAAACAGTATTTTCCATTTTTCTACAATTTACACACGCAAAACCAGTGAAATCAAGCATAATGGGTTTATTTACCGTTTTAGCATACGCCAATCCTTTTTCATAATCATCAAAAACCACAATTCCTTGAGGTCCTGATTTTGCTCCTTCTGGCAAAGCTTCTTTAGAAATAGAAGCTGAATTTTGACCTATTCCAAATGGACTTTCGCTATATTCAATTGGAGGTGGAAATGCATTGATTAATTTTAATGGTGCACCCCAAAGTCCCGGAATTAAGTAAATTGTAAATGTCAATACCAATATTCCCAAGGATAATCTACCCACAGAAATGTGCGTCAATGGACTGTCGTGTGGTAAAGCAATTTTCCCAAATAAATAAAATGCCAATGTTCCGAAAATAGCTATCCAAATGGCTAGGAAAACTTCGCGTTCCAATAAATGCAATTGCAAAACTAAATCGGCATTCGATAAAAATTTGAAGGCTAAGGCCAATTCTAAAAAACCTAAAACTACTTTAACGGTATTCAACCAACCGCCTGATTTTGGTAAAGAATTCAGCCAACCCGGGAACATTGCAAACAACATAAATGGTAAGGCCAATGCCAATGAAAATCCGAACATTCCAATAATTGGGGCAATTCCGCCTTTAGACGCTGCATCAACAAGTAAAGTACCAACGATTGGACCCGTACAAGAAAAAGAAACAATAGCTAAAGCCAATGCCATAAATAAAATCCCTACAACTCCTCCTCTATCCGCTTGTTGATCAACTTTATTTGCCCAAGAATTAGGTAACATAATTTCAAATGCTCCCAAAAAAGACGTTGCAAAAAACACTAATAAACCGAAGAAAATAATATTAAACCAGACATTTGTGGACAACGCATTCAAAGCATCGGCACCAAAAACCCAAGTGACTAAAAATCCTAAAACAACATAAATTAGTATAATTGAAATTCCATATATAATTGCGTTTCTAATACCTTGTGCCTTGGTTTTGCTTTGTTTCGTAAAAAAACTAACTGTCATTGGAATCATTGGAAAAACACAAGGCGTTAAAAGTGCTGCAAATCCTGAGAAAAAAGCAATTATAAAAATAGCAAACAAACCCTTTTTAGGCTCATTAGTTGGTTTTTCAGGAATAGATTCTTGTGTATTTACTTCTGTTTTAATGGCTTCGGGTGTAACTTTTTTCGATGTGGTATCAACTAAAACGGAATCTTTTTTTAACGGAAGTATTGCATTTGAAGCTATTACAGGAATTTCAAATTGAAAATCTTTATTAGAGTTTATGCAAACCTCTTTACAGGTTTGATAGTCTATTTTAAGGTTAATCCTTTTTATTTTTGAATTTATAATTTTGACTTTTTGTGTTAGAACCACTTTCTTTTCAAAGAAAATTTCATCTACTTCAAAAACAGAATTGTATTCTTTTCTAGTTTTACTTTCTTTAGTTTTTCCGACCAATTCATAATTTCCAGCACTTTCCGTAAATTTTAGTTCTAATGAAATTGGACCGCCATCCGGCGTAAATTGAGAATAAACGTGCCACCCATTTTCAATAGTTCCCTCTAGAACTAAATTAAATTCGGTTTCGGAAATTTTTTCAGTTTTAGATTTCCATTTCACAGGATCCAAAATTTGAGAATTTCCATTGGTACAAACCAAGAATGCAAAGAGTAAAAAAAGTATTTTTTTCATTATAATAGGGCTATTTGTAAACTGTTTTTTGTTAAATTATCTATTTTAAATCGTTCGTCTTGGCGGATTCCAACAACCCATACAATTTCATCATCTGAGTATAATATCCAAGTGTTTTCTTTTTGCAAAAGCGATAATTTCTCGTCTTTGAATAATTTGCTCACTTTTTTTGATTTTCCGTCCATTCCAAAAGGCTGAAAAACGGCACCTTTTTCAAATCTTTTCAATACTAAAGGATATATTAATTTATCACCGTTTACAAATATAATAGAATTATCAGTAGTTGGATGGTAATCTTTGTTAGAAAAGGAAAGTTTTATAGGAAAATTAACTTCTTTTTGATTTACTTTAATATAATATTCTTCTGTTACATCAATTTTATTAATTGGACTTAAAATCAAAAAATGGCGGTCTTTTAAAATTCTGAATTTGACCGAAAAAACCTGTTTTCCTGATTGTGAAGCTACCAAATCATAAATATCGTCCCAAGCAGAAAAACCAAATTCTTTCAGCCATTGGTACAAATAGGATTTATAATTCGGAAGTTTTGTAAGTTTTTTAATGTCAAAATGAATTTCATCTTCAATTGCTCTTGCCACTTGTTGATAAATCAAAACCGTGGCATCTTCAACCATTACTTGCGCTTCTTTCAAATATTTTTGTGTATTTTGAAATGAATTTATAAAATTTGGATTCAATTCTTTTAAAATAGGAACTAAATCGTGGCGTATTTTATTTCGTAAATATTTATCCGAAGCATTACTACTGTCTTCACGCCAAAAAATGGCATTTGCAGAAGCATAAATTGTAATTTCTTCACGGCTAAAAATCAATAAAGGACGAATCACTGACTCATTTTGAGAGGGAATTCCTGTAAAACCATCTAATCCAGAACCACGGACAAGATGAATTAAAAAAGTTTCAATGTTATCATCTGAATGATGCGCTGTCAAAATACAATCGTAATTCTGGGTTTCTAATAACTCATAAAACCAATTGTAACGCAATTCACGGGCAGCAACTTGTGTAGATAATTTAAAATCATTTGCAAAAGTTTGAGTATCAAATTGTGTGATGAAAATTGGAATTTTTTTTTCATCTGCAAAGTCTTTCACAAAATTTTGGTCGCCAAAACTTTCCATTCCACGAAGCTGAAAATTACAATGTGCAAGCGCAAATTCATAATCCAAAGCAAAAAACAAATGTGCCATTACCATACTATCTAATCCACCGCTTGTGGCCAAAAGCAGTTTTTTGCCTTTAAGAAAAGGAAAATTATTTGAAATATGGCTTTTAAATTTTTCAATCATAGTCAAAAATAGTTATTTTAAATCATACGACGAAACAACATTTAAATTAGAACTAATTATTTTGAAATTTCGCATAAAAATAGCAACGAAGAAACGTTGCTTTCAAAGAAAATAAACTGAATTATTTTTAGGGTTTTTCTTCTAACTTATTCATTTTTTCTTCTGTTTTTTCAATTTCTTTCTGTATCATTGGATGGTCTTCTCCGCAACAATGTTTTTTTTCACCATGGTTACAGCAATGTTTTTTTCCCTTACAATCTGAATTGCATTTATGCTTTTTAAAATTTACATTCATTCCTTCCATTGAACATAGATGACCCATTTCACCATGTCGGTAACAATGTTTCCCTTCTTTACAATCTGAATTGCATACGTGTTCTGTTTTGTATTTTTTAACTTTAGGTTTAATTTGTGCCGTTGCCATCACAGAAAAGCCAAATATAAAAATCGAAATTAAAAGTATCTTTTTCATAATTTATATCTTTAAAATTTATAAAATTACTCTAAATTAACATTTAAATTTACGGCTTAACTAATTGTAATTCAATACATTTAACATCGCATTGGCTTTCAGAAGACATTCTTCATATTCCTTTTCAGGAATTGAAAGTGAGGTAATTGCACTTCCTACAGAAAAGGAAACGTATTGATTTTCTTGGTTGTAAAGTATGCTTCGAATAACCACATTAAAATCGAAATCGCCATTGGGAGTAAAATATCCAACCGCGCCACTATACAAGCCTCGTTTTGTTTCTTCCAATTCTTCAATGATTTTCATCGCAGAAATTTTAGGAGCTCCAGTCATACTTCCCATTGGAAAAGATGTTTTAATAACATCAATTACAGGTACTTGATTGTCTATTAATGACGTAACAGTTGAAATCATTTGATGCACTTGTAAGAAGGAATAAATACCACATAATTCTTCGACTTGCACCGACCCTTTTTGTGCCGTTTTCGACAAATCATTCCGAACTAAATCAGTTATCATAATGTTTTCTGAACGTTCTTTTGGGTCTAACGCTAAATTTTGCTTAGCAATTTCATCCTCTTTTTCATCCGAAAACCTTTTCGCTGTTCCTTTTATAGGTTGAGAAATAATCGTATTACCTTCCTTTTTCAAATACCGTTCTGGTGATGCAGAAAGTAAAAACTGCTTATTATTCTTCAAATAAACAGCAAAGGGTGGTTTCGAAATTTCATTTAATCTTTGGAATTTTGCTATTGGATTTATTTCACCTTCGGCATAGAATTCCATACAAAAATTAGCCTCATAAATATCGCCATTGTTTATATAAGCGAGCATTTTCGAAATTTTTTCTAAATAAAATTCTTTAGAAATTCGTTGGTGAATATTTAATGGTTTGGTGATTTCTGCCGGGGTTTCTGAACTTTTCAGTAACGCTTCAAAATCATCCTCAATTTCATCATCACACATAGTAAGATATTGAATTTCAAGTTGATTTTCTTTCAATAAAAAAAGTTTTTTTGGTTGAAAAAAAAACAAATCTGGAAATTCTAAACCGTCATAATTATGCGATTGTACTATTTCAGTATCATTTTTTAAATCATAAGATAAATAACCAAAAAGCCAATCCTTGGTAAATTGTTGGTATTGTTTTAAATCCTCAAAAGCATTGTGATAATCTGTTTTAATTGAGGTAAAAGCATCAACCGCCAACACGCAATCGTAATTAGAATATTTTTGTGGATATTCGTTGCTATCCAAGAAAACAACTTCACGAAATTGCTGCGACCAACACAAAAGTTGTTGTTTAAACAACTTTACATCGGAAAGATCCTTATATATTAATGTTCTCAAATTTTGATTTTAGGAATACAAAAATACGTTTTTTTTAATTGTGATTTCTATGAAAATAAGAATGCATCTTTCACTTAAAAACACAAAAAAAGCCCCGAATTACTTCGAAGCTTTTGCGTTTTTGGGTGGCTGACCGGGTTCGAACCGGCGACCCTCGGCACCACAAACCAATACTCTAACCAGCTGAGCTACAACCACCATTTTTAACGAGTGCAAATATAAGTCAAAAAGTTTTGTTTTGCAAAAGAAAAATTAAATAATTAAATCAAATCTCCTAAGCTATTGACTGCCAAATACCTTTCAACAGTAAAACCTTCTGCGTATTCTGTTCCTATTAATCGACCTAATTCTCGAGAACGATTATGGATACTTTCTAAGAAATTTTTTGTTGCAATTGGAGTTTCTGGTTCTTCAGAATTTGGATTATAAAACTGAGATCCATACGCTAAAATCGAAGCTTCTTTTTTATCAATAAAACCCGTAATATCAACTACAAAATCAGGTTCAATATTTTTCCATTGAACATAATGATATACTAGTTTTGGACGCCAAGCAGCTTGTTGGATGCCGTCAATTGAAGTTTCTATTTTAACTAATCCTGATAAAAAACAAGCATCAGAAACTAACTTACTTCCTTTTGCGTGGTCAATATGACGATCATCAATCGCATTGCACAAAACAATTTTTGGTTTGTATTTTCTAATTATTTTAATAATTTGGAGTTGATGGTTTTCATCATTTAGAAAAAAACCATCTCGCATATCCATATTCTCTCGGATGGAAATACCAAGAATTTTTGCCGCAGCATCAGATTCATTGTTCCTAATTTCTACCGAACCGCGAGTTCCTAATTCGCCTCGAGTCAAATCAATAATCCCTACCTTTTTGCCCAGAGAAATCTCTTTTGCAATTGTTCCTGAGCAACCTAACTCGACGTCATCTGGGTGTGCTCCAAATGCAAGAATATCTAATTTCATAGTATTATATTTTTCATTGTCATTGCTTTATTTACTGTTTCTTGCCATTCATTTTCAGGATCGCTATCTTTTGTTATTCCGCAACCGATATACAAATGCGCCTGAGTTTCAAACGAATTTGATTGTATTTGCATGCATCTTAAATTCACAAATAAATCAATTTCATAATTTTTGTTTATTTCCCCTAAGAACCCGGCATAAAAACTTCTATTGTACCCTTCGTTTTCAATAATAAATGCTTTAGCATTCTTTTTTGGTAAACCACAAACTGCCGGAGTTGGGTGCAAAAGTAAAACTAATTGTTTTAACGATGCGTCTTCATTGATACTTCCTCTAATATCGGTTTTCAAATGCAGTAAATTTCCAGCTTTCAAAGTAAATGGTGATGAAATCTCAACTTCCGAAGTCACATTTTTTATTGTTTCCAATATATAATCGGTAACAAATTGTTGTTCAACCTGTTCTTTATTTCCCCAAAATACCTTTTCTTGATTTTGAAATAATTGTGTTCCAGCCAAGGCTACGGTTTGAAATTCATTGCCATTTGCTTTAAGCAATCGTTCTGGTGTGGCTCCTATCCACAAACCAATTTCAGGATGAAACCAGCAATAAGTAAAAGCTGTAGGATAGGAATTCACTACTTTTTCAAATAATAAAACCAAGTCGAAATTTGGCAAATCAATTATTTCCTCACGCGATATAACAACTTTATTAAAACTTCCATTTTCAATAGTATCAATTGCCTTTTGAACTAAATTTTCAAAATTATTTTTTGCTAATTCATCTACAAAAGTATTGGAATTAGAGTTTTTAATTATGGTATTTGGAATAAATTCAATTTCAATTAATTCCGAGTCAAGCTCTGGAATTAGAAGAATCTGTTTCCCATCAAATGGAGCAAAAACAAATCCTTTTTCGATAAAATCAGCTGTTAAATATAATTGATTGTTCTTTTGAAAAAGCCCTGATAGTTTGTTAATATTGGGTTTGCTATAAATTACAAACGGTAATTTTTGCTGAAATTGTTGTTTTACTTTTATAAAAAAATCAATCATAATTTCGTTTTATGAGTTTAAAACACCTTTAAATTACTACTTGTCTTTTATTTGTAAAACCATATTTGTCAATTTACAAAGCGAAATTAACTTCCCTTCTTCATCGGTGATTTTAATTTCCCATAAATGCAAACTACGCCCTTTGTGAATGATTTTTGCAGTTCCAAAAACAATTCCTTCTTTTTTACTTCTCAAATGATTGGCTGAAATTTCAATGCCTCGAATTTCACTTTCTTCAGGATTTACAAACAACATTGAAGCCGCACTTCCCACACTTTCAGCCAAAGCAACCGTTGCACCTCCGTGTAACAAGCCCATTGGTTGATGAATCCTTGGATTTACAGGCATTTTGGCAACTAAAAAATCTTCACCTGCATCTATAAATTCAATTTCTAATGTTTCCATCAAAGTGTTTTTTGAAAACAAATTGCACATTGAAAGTATTTTCACTTTATCGAAAGCCATTTTTTTTGATGTAAAAATAAGATATTATGAGGATAGTTGAAAACTTATTAAGATTTTAATATTGGCAAACTAAAATTAATACTTTTTCGTTATCCATAAACAATTTAGTAGTTTGAGTATTACTAATTATCAAATTATTACCTATTTTTACAAAAATTCAGCACCTATGCGAAATACAATTTATATTCTTTTTATCGGAATTTTAATTTCAATGTCATCGTGTAGAAAAGATTTCGTTTTTGAACCCAGCTCTGGAAATTTGGGTTTTTCAAAAGATACAGTTTATTTAGATACTGTTTTTAGCAACATCGGGTCAAGTACTTACACTTTAAAAGTCTATAATAAAAGTAATAATGACATCTTAATTCCTAAAATCCAATTAGGAAAAGGAGCCGCCTCAAAATACAGAATGACTATTGATGGAATGCGAGGCGAAAACGGAAAAATATTTAATAATGTAGAACTTTTAGCCAAGGACAGTATGTATGTTTTCATTGAAACTACATCTGGAATTTCCGATGCAAATCCTACCGATTTTTTATATACAGATCAAATTCAATTTGATTATGGCAGTAAACTACAAAATGTAGAATTGGTAACATTAATTCAAGATGCAGTTTTTTTATATCCCCAAAAATACGTTGACACCAATACTGGAGCTGTATCTTACGAATCGTTGCCTTTTGGCGAAGACCAAATTTACGGTTTTGTTTTAGACCACAATGATCATAATGACGAATACCGTTGGACAAATACAAAACCTTACGTTATCTATGGTTATGCGGGAATTCCGAGTGGCGAAACGCTCAATATTGATCCAGGTGCGCGAATACATTTTCACGCCAATTCAGGAATTATTGTTGGAAATGGCGGCTCATTAAAAGTAAACGGCCAAGTTTCTACAACTACCGCTTTAGAAAAAGAAGTCATTTTTGAAGGCGACCGCTTAGAACCAGGTTTTTCAGATGTTCCCGGACAATGGGGTTTGATTTGGATGAGCCAAGGAAGTGTGAATAATCAAATTAATCATTTAACCTTAAAAAATGCAACGGTAGGAATTTTTGTGGGTGATGTTCAAAATGCTACAAATACCACTTTAAAAATTGATAATTCTCAGATTTATAATTGTTCAAATGTTGGAATATTGGCTAGAACCGCAAAAATTGAAGGCTCCAATTTAGTCATCAATTATGCTGGTCAAGCAAGTATCGCTTGTACGGAAGGCGGCTCCTATCTTTTCAAACATTGCACGTTCAATAACAACTGGCAAAGTTCCAAACAAGTATCGGTTCTAGTGAGTAATTACAAAAAAGTTGGAGAAATTATCACTCCAATCGCATTAAATCAAGCGGAATTTGATAATTGTATAATTTATGGTTCAAACCAAGTTGAAATGCTTTTGGACAAAAAAGACGGTGCTGTTTTTAACTATAAATTTAATAGTTGCTTGATGAAATTCAATAATGTAGCCAATCAGTTTACCAATAATCCTTTGTATTTATTTGATACAGATGTCTCCCATTATGCCAATATTATCAGAAATCAAGACCCTAAATTTTTGAATGCCAATAAAAATAAATTGAATATTGATACTACTTCTGCCGCTTTCGCAAATGGAAATCCGACCTATTTAATTGCTACAGATATTTTAGGAATTCCTAGAACATTACCACCAGATTTGGGAGCTTATAAAAACGCACCATTTCCAGTAATTCCTTAATTTTATTTCTTTTCAAAAATAACAAATAACTCTTTTTTTTTTCTCGAAGCAATAGAATTATAAGCTGTTTCCATTTTAATTATATTAAAATCGGTTTGAAATAAAGAAATATATTCTTCTCTTGAACCTCCAAAAGGTGGTCCTTCAGCAGTTAGCGGAAATTGAAATAAGAGCCCTGCAATTTTACCTTTGGGATTTAATATCGATTTCATTTTTCGAACATAATCCTCGCGTAACTCTGGATTCAAAGCACAAAAGAACGTCTGTTCAATTATTAAATCAAATTTACCTTCTAGCTCAAAAAAATCAGAATTAATGATTTGATTTTCATTCAAATTTGGAATTCTTTTTTTAATATTTTCTAAAGGTGTTACAGCATAATCAACTACAAAGGAATTTTTGAAACCTTTATTGACTAAATATTCAAATTCATAGCCATTACCCGCACCAGGAATTAAAATCTTAATTTTTTTATCAGTAATTTGGTCGATGTATTCTTTTATAGGTTTGGAAATTTCTCCAACATTCCATTTATCTTCTCCTTTTTGATAGCGTTCTTCCCAATATTCACTAGTCAGTTTCATCATCATTTGTTTCGTTTCCAAAATCTTCTAAATCCCTACGATCTTTTTTTGTTGGTCGTCCGTCACCCGTTTTTCGATAATGTTCTTTTGATAATTTCAATAGTTCAAGATGTTGAAAAACTTCAGGTGGCGTTTCATTTTTTCTGTAAATATCAACCAATTTAGCAGCTACTCTATTTGGCGGTATATCTAAAACTACAATTATTTGAGTAATTTGATCTTTTCTAAATGTAATTTTATCTGTTGGAAATACTTCTTTTGAAGGTTTTGCAACCAAGCCATTCACAGTAATATGATTTTTTTTACAGGCTTCCGTAACCATATTTCTAGTTTTATAATACCGAACGCACCATAAAAATTTATCTACTCTCATATTTTTTCTAAAATCAAAGTTAAATTGGTTACAAAAATAAATCAATATTGTATCTTGCGGTCTTAAAATTTTTAAAAAATGAATAAATATTTCAAAATAGTGTTTTTTATAGTAGTCGGATTGACAATTGTTTCCTGTTCGAAAAGTGATCCAATTTCTACAGTTGAATTAAGAGCCTATCCTGTTCAATATTCAGCTGACATGGATTCTATTAACAAATATATCGATACTCATTATTTAACTGTTGATGGTGATTATAATGTTACTATGACTAAAATACCAGTTGGTGGGACACAACAATCTATCCGTTTACAACAAACCTATCCATTACAATTTGTTGAAGTTCAAAATGACGATCATGATGTAAACTATAAAGTATATTATTTAAAACTTCGTGAAGGAACAAATCAAAGTACAAGTGCTGTAGATTCTGTTTATGTATCGTATAAAGGAACTTTAGTTTCGGATGTACAATTTGATTATTCTGAAACTCCAGTTTGGTTTCAATTACAATCTGTTGTTGAAGGTTGGGGAGAAATTATTCCGTTATTTAAAACTGGAACCTACGATACTTCGGAAGGCCCAAATCCAACAACTTTCGCGAATTTTGGAGCAGGTGTAATGTTTCTCCCATCAGGGTTAGGATATTACAACCAAATTCCATCTGCGTCTATTCCTTCTTATTCACCATTAATTTTCAGTTTTAAATTAAAAAGCCAACGTAGTAGAGATCATGACCGAGATGGTGTTTTATCCAAATCTGAAGTAAGTCCCACTGTTTTGGGTCAAAAACCAAAAAATTATGATAGTGACGGTGATGGAATTCCAAATTATTATGACACTGATGATGATGGGGACCGTTATATGACAAAAAATGAAATTCACAAGAATGCAAATGGATCAATTATTTTTGAAGATGGTGATGGTGATGGAATTCCAAATTATCTAGATCCGGATAATCATTAATAAAAAGATTTCTTATAAATAAACTTAAAATAGAGCTTGATTATTCAAGCTCTATTTTTTTGTATTTGCTTATCTATTAAAGCTATAAGTGTAAAATTATACTTAAATAATAACACATTGAAATAACAAATTACATTCCATTAGAAATCCTTGTTAAGGAAAATGCTGTTTCTTTAAAGAACCAAATAAATAATCTATTTACATCAAAAACAATTAAATAATACTCAAATTTCATGTATAAAAACATGCGTTTACTAGCAAATTCATAATTTTTAGTGTTTAAAATCGATTATTTCATTGCATTGATTTATATTTGTAAGTCAAATTAATAATTTCTTATGGAAGAATGTATCTCTGTTTTTGATATGCTTAAAATCGGTGTTGGTCCTTCAAGTTCGCATACTTTGGGTCCATGGCGAGCAGCAGAACGTTTTCTCGGTGAACTCCAATCAAATACTATTTTTGAAAAAACTACACGAATTAAAGTCGATTTATATGGTTCACTTTCCTTAACCGGTAAAGGTCACGCGACAGATTCCGCACTTATGCTTGGTTTGAGTGGACAAGATCCTGAAAATATTCCCATAGAAAATATATCTAAAATCATAAAATCTATAGAAGGCAAAAACGAGATTCTTTTAGGCAATGAAATGCCAATTGCATTCTATTTTCTTCAAGACATTGTTTTTAATAAAAACTTTCTCCCCTTTCACTCTAATGGTTTGAAATTTACGGCTTTCGCCAATGATGATTCGGAATATTCATCCACATTTTACTCTATTGGAGGCGGATTTGTCGTGAAAGAAGAGCGTGAAAATGCGAAAAAAAAACTGAAAATAAAATGTGCTTTTCCGTTTCAGATTGCAAACGCAGCCGAACTTTTAGAGTATTGCACCAATAAAAATAAGAAGGTTTCAGAAATCGTTTATGAAAATGAAAAGTCAATGCGTTCCGAAGAAACCATCCACCACGAATTGATGCGCATTTGGAGTACCATGTTAGAATGTATGTATACCGGTTGTCATACCGAAGGGATACTCCCAGGGGGATTAAACGTGAGACGAAGAGCCTTTGATATGCATCAAAATTTAATAGGATTAGCTAATTATGATTCGCCTCAAACTTGGCTTGAAGAAATCAGGAAAACAGAAGTCAAATTCCGTCAAATTTTGAAATGGGTAAGTTGTTTTGCCCTTGCGGTAAACGAAGTGAATGCTGCTCTAGGACGTGTCGTTACAGCTCCAACAAATGGAAGTGCTGGAGTCATTCCTGCCGTTTTAATGTATTATTTAGTCATTGAAAATCATAATGCAGGCGAAAATGAAATCAAACAGTTTTTAATGGTTGCGGGAGAAATTGGCAGTATTTTTAAAAAAGGTTCTACAATTTCTGCAGCAATGGGTGGCTGTCAAGCAGAAATTGGAGTTTCGTCTTCAATGGCGGCAGCTGCTTTGTGTGAATTAATGGGTGGAACTCCAGAACAAGTTTTGATGGCTGCCGAAATTGCAATGGAACATCATTTGGGAATGACCTGCGATCCTGTTGGTGGCTTGGTTCAAATTCCATGTATAGAAAGAAACACAATGGGAGCCATAAAAGCAATAAACGCAGCCGAATTAGCATTAGAAACAGACCCTAAAAATGCAAAAGTTCCTTTGGATAAAGTTATCGATACAATGTGGCAAACTGCAAAAGATATGAACAATAAATACAAAGAAACTTCAGAGGGCGGATTGGCTATTGCAGTGAATTTAGCCGACTGTTAGAGGGAATTTTAAAGTTTTGTTCTGGAATCGTTTAATTTTTTAATGGATTTAGTCTTAATAATTAAAAATAATGTTAACAAAGATTCCGGAAATTTGCCTAGAATAAAAATTATGAACTCTCAAATCAAAATCAAAAAAACCCGTTTTAGAATAATCTGATAAATCAAACAAATTTGATTATTTTTGCAGAAATTATTTACATAAATCATAATTCAAAATCATAATGTCTGTAGCTAAAAAAGATTACAAAAGAATAACTACCAAGTCACTTATTGAAATGAAAGCCAACGGAGAAAAAATTTCAATGCTTACAGCTTATGATTATTCAATGGCTAAAATTGTTGATTCTGCTGGAATTGATGTGATTCTTGTTGGTGATTCTGCTTCCAATGTAATGGCGGGTCACGAAACGACACTGCCAATTACATTAGACCAAATGATTTATCACGCATCTAGTGTGGTTCGTGCCATTGAAAGAGCTTTAGTTGTGGTAGATTTACCCTTTGGAAGTTACCAATCAGACCCAAAAGAAGCTTTGCGTTCTTCTATTAGAATTATGAAAGAAAGTGGCGGACATGCTGTTAAATTAGAAGGTGGTAGTGAAATTAAAGATTCTATTAAGAAGATATTAAATGCTGGAATTCCTGTAATGGGACATTTGGGCTTGACCCCACAATCGATATATAAATTTGGAAGCTATACCGTTCGTGCAAAAGAAGAAGAAGAAGCAGAAAAGCTGATGCAAGATGCTAAAATGCTTGAAAAAATCGGATGCTTTGCTTTGGTATTAGAAAAAATCCCTGCCCATTTGGCTGCAAAAGTAGCACAAAGTATTTCAATCCCTGTAATTGGAATTGGTGCTGGTGGCGGTGTTGACGGTCAAGTACTTGTAATTCACGATATGTTAGGTATGAATAATGAATTTAGTCCCCGCTTTTTGAGACGTTATTTAAATTTATATGAACAAATGACTTCTGCAATTGGACAGTATGTTAAAGATGTAAAATCGAGTGATTTTCCTAATGCAAATGAGCAATATTAAGCCCCATAACCTCCAAAGGGTGAATTGAAATGAAGATAGTTTCAAATAAAAATAATCTACAGATAGTACACGAAGACAATCATATCATTGTTGTTAATAAACGTGTAGGCGACATTGTACAAGGTGACAAAACAGGTGATAAACCATTGTCGGATGTGGTGAAAGAATATATAAAAGTTAAATACAACAAACCTGGGGAAGTATTTCTTGGTGTGGTTCATCGATTGGACAGACCTACAACTGGAATTGTAGTTTTTGCAAGAACTAGTAAGGCTTTAACTCGAATGAATGAACTTTTTAGTAATAGAGAAACTCAAAAAACATATTGGGCAATTGTCAAAAACAAACCATTAAATTCGGAAGATAAATTAGTTCATTATCTGAAAAGAAATGAGAAAAATAATACTTCAAAAGCACATCTTAAAGAAGTTCCTGAAAGTAAATTAGCAAGTTTAGACTATAAAATTATAGCTACACTACAAAACTATTTTGCATTGGAAATAAATCTTCACACAGGAAGACATCATCAAATTAGGGCCCAATTGTCAGCCATTGGATGCCCAATAAAAGGAGATTTGAAATATGGCTTTGACAGAAGTAATTCTGATGGTGGTATTCATCTTCATGCAAGAAAACTAGTTTTTGTTCACCCTGTGTCAAAAGAGAATATTGAAATAATTGCCCCTATTCCAAATGATGTGATTTGGAATGCTATTTAAAATTAATATTCGTAACTTTATGGTTAAAATTTTTTTTCTTTAAATAAATCTAAATCAAGAACTATGAAAAACCTATTCTTATTTACGGTTATCCTATACACTTTTAATGGCTTTTCACAAGACCATTTTTCGGGGATTACAACTTCAAAACGTGTTGGAATTCTGAATATTGGAATGAATCCATCAGAATTAGCAAATCTTGGCAACCACTTCGAAATCCAATTATTTTCTTCAAGTGTTAACGTTTCTAACAATAAAATTGGTTTTAGAGATATCATAAATGGCAATAATTTAGAAAACATAATTTTTAAAGGCACTGAACCAGTAAATTTTAATGTTGATACCGAATTTTTAGGGCCTGGATTTGCTATTAAACTTTTAAAATGGGGCTTCGCAATTACCTCAAAAGGACATATTAAAGCCAATATAGTTGATGTCGACCCAAATCTCGGATCTGCATTAACAAATAGCGCCTTAAATGCTATTGGGAGTTCTGCAATTATTTCAAGTGATAAAAACCAGAGAATAAATGGAACTGCTTGGGGTGAAATTGGATTTTCTGCTGCTCACAAAATATTTGAAACAAAAAAACATAAAATTAATGCTGGAGTTACTTTAAAATTGCTGTTTCCTGGCGCTTTCGCAAATATTGGTGCGGATAAATTTAATGGTACAATCACTGATAATTTTGGAAATTTACAACTCACAAATGCCAACGCAAATTTAAATATTGCCTATACAGGAAGTCTTGGTAACGAATTTACAAATACTAGTGATTACACCAAATCAGTTTTTGGAAATCTTCAAGGTCTTGCCACAGATATTGGCGTGGATTACCAACTTTTAGGTTCTGGGAAAAACTATAAATTAAAAATTGGAGTCGCTTTGAAAAATATTGGAAGCATGACTTTTAAATCCGCAAGCAATTATTCTACAAATTATACTTTAGCAATTCAAGGTTCTCAACAACTAAATTTAAATCAATTTCAAAATGCTAATGGCGTCAAAGACATTGAACAAATATTGTTGAATAGTGGATTTTTGAACAAAGCTCCGCAAAATTCGGATTTTAAAGTGCAACTTCCAACCGTTTTTAATCTTTATGCTGATATCAAAATTGTTCCTAAAGTAAATATCACCCTTTTCACACAACAAAAAATAAAAAGTAATGGGGGTAACGATCAAATTACTTCACAAAATATAATTTCAGCTACACCACGATTTTCAGTCGGATTATTTGAAACTTATATTCCAGTTGCAATAAATGAAGTTTCAGGAACAACCGCTGGTTTAGGATTTAGATTGGGTGGGTTTTTCCTTGGATCCAATTCAGTTTTAACAGCACTGACAGGTGACGGAAAACAAGCTGATTTCTATACTGGATTCCGATTTGGATTTCTATAATAAAATTAAATACTAAATTTAGATTTTCAAATACTATGGAATTTCAAACAAACATACAATTCAGAAAGAATACACTTTTAAAATTATTATCCTCTATTCAAGAAAATGAAGATCGAATAGTTCAAGCCTTATATAATGAT
>JBIPNF010000303.1:0-2538 GCA_044373885.1 Flavobacterium sp.
TACCTGACGGGATTCTTTATGTTTATTGAAGTGTGATTAGTAATTAAACTGACCTCTGTTGTCTTCAATTTTAGCATCAACTTTCAAAGCTGGAATAATTCTTCCTGAAGCCGAAGCATTTTGAGATTTTAATTTAGCTACGTAATCAGCATAATTTTTTAAAGCCGGCGCTGTTAAAACTGATTTTGTTTTCACAACATAAACACCTGAATTACCTTCAATTGGTGCCGAAATTTTATCGCCTTTTAATCCAAAAGCAGTTCCAACAACTTTTTGTTCTTGACCTACATTTGGCAATGTTGGATTTTCCATAGTTACATCAACTGCGTTTTGAACCGTTGTAGCGTTTGTTTTTGCAATGGCTTCTAAAGTTGTTCCTGTCATTTTAGCTTTGATTTTTTCAGCTTTTTTCTTGTTTTTAAGAATTGGTTCTACTGAAGGTCTTGCATCTGAAATTGGCGTTAAACCTGCTTCAAATACTGCTTTTACTTTTGCAATTACATTTCCTACGTTAGCAACTTCAAAACGTTTTACATCGCCAACATTTGTTTCTTTCTCAAAAGCCCAACGAACGATTTGTCTTTGGTTTCCGATTGAGCCAAAACTCTCGTCCATAACTTTTACTTTAAAAGATGGGTTTATTGTAATACCTGCAGCTTTAGCCACTTTTTCGAAATTACCTTCTGTAGCATCCATTTCAAATTTCACAGATTTGTTGTAAATCTTGTCAGAAGTAGCTTCAGATGGTTCTATTTTTTGAGCAATTGTAGCCAAACGAACAGCGTCTTGTTTGTCGGTCACATTAATAATATGAAAACCAAAGTCAGTTTCTACCAAACCAATTTTTCCAACTGGATTTCCGAAAACAAAATCATTGAACGGTTTCACCATTTGGCCTTGACTAAAATAGCCTAAATCGCCTCCTTGTTGAGAAGAAGAATCATCAGAATTCATTAAAGCCAACATCATGAAGCTTGATGGATTTGCTTGCGCTTGCGCTAATAACATTTCAGCTTTTGCTTTCGCTTCTTCTTTTGTACGTTTTTCTTTTTTGTTTGGAACTTGAGTTCCTTCATAACTAATCAAGACGTGAGAAGCTTTTGCATTTGCAGCCGCTTTTCTTCCCATTGATTTAGAAAGGCATACATAATTATTGTTAGTATAAGGTCCAAAAACTTCTCCTGGAGCTAAATTAAATAATTGCTCAGCAAATGGAGCTGGCAAGTCTTTTTTAGCTACATAAGTAGAATCATAAGGTTTGTCAGAATTAGCATTCACAAACTCGATAGCGTTTGCAGCACCTTTAAATCCTGGCAAGGTATCGTTTTTTCCAGTTGCTTGATTGTAAACTATTCTTCCAGACAATAAGGCATTTACAGAAGTTTTAACTTCATTTTCATCTTCTGGAGACGCTTTATCTTCAATTAAAACGTATTCTATTTCACGAGATTCTTCAGCTTTGAATTTTTTCTCGTTCGCTTTCATGTACGTAGTAATTTCTTCATCAGAAATTTTTACATCGCTGTCTTTTATTGTAGAGAAAAGAACTGAAACAAAATCAAAGTTTGCTTTGTTTGCTTCCATTCCGTATTTGAATTTACCTTCACTTTCAGTTGTGTAAACTCCAGATTTTACTAATGTATTGTATATTTGATATTTTGCATTTAAGGCAGCTTCTTTTTCTCTTTCCTTTAAACTTTGAGCTTGCTCAGGATTAGATTTAAAAAATTCTTTGAATTTTGCAATGTCAAATTTTCCTGCAGCATTCAAAAAAGTTGGGTTTTGTCCAATATTTTGATCTGCTTTTAAAACTTCCATGATGTGGTTTTCACCAACTCGAATTCCTAGTTTGTCAAATTCCGCTGTTAGTAAAGCGATAGAAACTTCTTGTTCCCAAACTCTATTCGCTGCTTGCGTATTGCTCATTCCTTGTCCGCTTTTTTCAACGTTAGTCACTTTAACGGCGAAATCATCAAAAGAAATATTCTTTCCGTTGATACTTCCGATATCTTTTGAAGTACTTGCTAACCCACCACTATTAATAAGGTCACCTATTATAAATGCTAATAAACAAAATCCAATAACTAGTATTAGAAGTAGTGAACGCTGTCTGATTTTTTGTAAAACTGCCATTTTATATTATATTAATTAAAATTCTGTTTGCGAAAATACAATTATCTATTTAATAATTATAGTTGAACTGTTATATTTTGCAATAATTTTTATTTATTTTTTGATATTACTCCTTTAAAGTCATTTTTACCAATTCGATTTTCTTATTCGAAGCCTCTTCAACATTAAAAACATAGGTTCCGATTTTAATTTTTTCTCCTTTTTGAGGTATTTCTTTTGTAAAATCTACAATGAATCCACCAAGAGTTCCGTATGAATCGCTTTCGGGAATATTGAGTTTGTAGGTTTGATTTAAATATTCAACATCCAAACGGGCTGAAAACAGAAAAACACCGTCTTCAATTTCATTTTCAATTCGAATTTCTTCTAAATCGTGTTCGTCTTCAATTTCTCCAAAAAGTTCTT
>JBIPNF010000091.1:0-8967 GCA_044373885.1 Flavobacterium sp.
GTTCCAGAAGTTTCTAGAGTAAATTGAATGTTTCCATTATTTGGTATTCCTGTAAAAACGCCTTCCCATGTTTGAGGAACTGTTGAAAATGTATTTGGTGCTCGAACGGCAAAACCTTTTCCAGGAATAAAAGTTGATGATGCCGACAAACCATTATTGATATAGGAATTTGTAGCAGTGGCATAGGTATAAAATCTATTGGTTAAAGTCAAAGGTGAAAATCCAAATAAATTTACATTCTCAACTGGCGATGACCATAAAGTATGATCCAAGCGAACTTGAAGTGCTGAATTTCGTTTCACAGTTATTACTCCCGAATTGGCTACTGAATTGGTTTGAATTAAGTTGGCATTGTTTTCAAATGTTATCGAACCTCCCGAAACGGTTAATTTATCAATCAGGTTCATGGATTTTTCCGAAGGAACCGTAATATTTCCCGAAAGAATGGTGCAACTACAAGCACTAATGTCGCTGTTCAAAGTGTAATCGCCAGATAAATTATAGGCTACAGTTACGTTTGCCGCTGGGTTTCCATTGTTCCAAGCAGAGCCATCAAAGGTTGTGGTTCTAACAGCAACTGATACACTTGGACTATTTGCAGTCTTACAAAAGCCATTGCTTGCAACCGTTCTGAAATACGTTGTGGAATTTATATCAGTCGGAGTGTAAGTTGCTGAAGTAGCACCTATAATATTTGAAAAAGTATTATCATCTGATGAACTTTGCCACTGAATTCCACCAATATTCCCACTTAAAGTTAATGTTGCAGTATTGTTTCCGGGACAAACAGTTGTTCCCCCTGCAATTGTTGCAGTACTACAAGAGTTTCCGTTATTTATTATTCCTGATGTTGTTGAGCCAAATTTAGTAGCGTTTGTATTCGTGGCACTAGAATTACTTCCTCCCCATGAAGTTGCTGCTTGATAGACTCCACTAAAATTTAATGATGCTGCCGTTGATGTTGTACCATTAGGTAATAAAGCAATAGCAGTTCCGCTCAAGGTTAAATTTCCCACTATTGTGGTTGCTCCTGCAAATGTTTTATTTCCTGAAGTACTTAGCGCAAGATTTCCATAACTTTTGTTGGCTACATTTTGACCGTTACCGTTATAGTTAACCGTACTTGTAGCTCCCAAAGTGGTAGTTCCGAAACCTGTTGGAAATGTTGAGGTTTCACTTAAATTCAAAACAGCATCATTTGATACAGAAAAGGTATCGCCAGAACCTCCAACAATACCAAAACCACCGTTATTTAAAATTCCTGTTTGGATGTTTATATTTCCAGTAACATTGGTAGCAGAAATTGTGGCGCTTAGGGTTACACCACTTAAATTATTTGTATTTATAATATTATAGATTACGTTACTAACCCCAATTGGGATAGTTTGCGCTACCAAACCGTTAAAATTAAATGTGCTCGAAGTGCCAGGTAAAAGAGTTCCTGAATTATTATTTATAGTAAAATCGCCACCCAAATTAAAAGTACCCGCCCCCCCTGACATAATAATTTGTGTTTGGGCAACACTACTTCCAATGATATTATTGAAGGTTAAATTACCAGAAACAGTCATGGTTCCTGTTGTAATTGTAAGTTTTGTTATTCTATTTGAATTATTACCCGTTTGTCCTGTTCCTAGTTCAAGATTTCCACCCACAGTTATTGTGCCTGCATTTAATGTGATTTCTCTTATATTACTTCCAGTTGGCCCATAAATTATCATATTTCCATTTACAGATAGTGTAGATGTAGCACTCGAAAACATCAAAGATTCAGCAGAATTTGTACCCGTTACGCCAATTTCTAATGAGGCACATGAGGCTACAAAGCCTGAAGGAATAGTTACAGTAACATTATCTTTATAAACTATAGCTGTGTCCAAAGCTCCCGGAACTTTTCTGGTTTTAAAACTAATTCCTGAATTTGCACTAGCAGCATTGCCAGTTAATGTTATGGAAGCATCATTGGTAATAGATGAAATTGTTCCAATCAATGTTGTCCCGTCAGTTTTATAAAGTGCAGCACCAACGGACAATTGACTAGTGAAATTGGTTCCAACTCCCGTAACAATAGTTCTATTTATAGATGTCGAGGTTGTAATTGTTCCAGTAAGAGTATTTGAAATCCAAGTGTCATTTGCATTCCAATTTCCAGTAGCACGAGTAGTAAGTGTTGTTTGTCCAAATAAAAGGGGAGCACTACACAAACTAAAAACGAGTAAAATGGGAAGCTTAGTTTTTGATGTTATTTTTAAAATTGCTTTTGTATTTTGAACTAACAAAACCATATAAGAGCTCCATCTTTTTTCTAATAATTGCGTTTGAAAGCGTGTATAATTTTTCATTTTCTAATAATTTATCGGTTTGTAAAACTTATTAGAACGAATGTATTTAGAAAACGGAACTTGCTTATTTTTAATCTTTAAACTGTAGGTATTTTCGTTAAAGCGCTTTTCATGAGTATTTTAAACTTAAAAAATAGTTAGGATGAATTGAGTTACAATAAAAATTTGCAAATAGTGCTTAGGGATTTAATGTAAATGATTCATCAATGTAATTTTTACAAATTAAGGGGTATTATGTAGTTAATTAATGGGGAATTTATTGTGGATCTGTTGCTGGTGAAAACCCAAAGGAAGTGGTAGAATCGGAAATTAATTTTTAATTGCTTCAAAAGTTATTTGAAATCAGCAAAAACTTCGGTATTGGCATTGAAAAATTAATAGACATTGCCAATGTATAATTTGGGTTTAAATCGGTATTTTAATTTAGTAAGTTGAGTTTTAATGCGTGTCAATAAATTACAACACTTCTTTATGTCAATTCAAATCGTGCTAAAACCTCTTCTAAATTTGTTGTTGGCAACAAACACGTTTGGTTTTGACAAACATAAAACAGTGTTTCATTAGCCACAAAACGGTCTTTCAAAAAGGGTAGGGAAGTAGTGAATTTTGTTCCTGCAATAACTAAATTAGGAAGGTAGTTCTGATTTATTTCGGATAAATATTCCAATGCTTTTTCTCCGCAAATCCCCAATTCTTTGTTCTGCTCGGAATAATTCATAAATACATTAAGCCAATTAGAATACCCCGATGGATAATCAATGTTTGGAATGATGTGTTGTAGCATTTTCATGCAAATTGTTTGATAATAGGGATTATGAAAATAGATACTCAGCTTGAATAAATTATTTGCCATCACCGAATTGGAAGCTGGAATTACATTGTCTTCAGTTTCAAAATGAGTAGTAATAAGTGGCACATCAATTTTGGAGGTAAAAGCAAAAAAGCCCGCTTTTTCATCATAAAAACTATCGAAACAATAATCAGTTAATTGCTTGGCATTTTGCAACCATTTCTCATCTAATGTCACTTCATAAAGCGCAATAAAAGCGTCAATTACAAAACAATAGTCTTCAAGATAACCGTTTATCGTGCTTTTTCCATTCTTATAATTATGGTATAAATTGCCGTCTGAAGTCCATTGTTTTTCAATTATGAAAGTCGCATTTTTAATGGCAATTTCTAAATAATTGGCATCGCCCAAAGCTTTATAAGCATCGACAAAACCTTTTAACATTATGGCATTCCAAGATGTCAATGCTTTGTCGTCTAATCTTGGTTTGCTTCTTTTTTCACGTGCTACGAAAAGCAATTGTTCCCAAACTTTTTTCTTGTATTGTAATTCAGCAAGTGTGATATTATTTTGGATTGCAATTGTTTCTAGTTCTTGATTTTGAATTAAAACATAATTGCCTTCTTCCCAATAACCAAATTCATTGATGTTGAAAACCTGAGAGAACAATTCAAAATCTTCTTTTAGGATGGTTTGCAATGTTGCTTCTTTCCAAACATAAAAAGCACCTTCTTCCAAGTGTTGCTTTTCATTTAAACTATCGGCATCTAAGGCACAGAAAAATCCGTTTTCAGAATTGGTCAATTCTCTTGAAATGAAGGCTAATGTTTTTTCGATGACTTCTTTGTACAATGGCTTTTTTGTAAGTTTATAGGCGTCACCATACAAAGAAACCAATTGTCCGTTGTCATAAAGCATTTTTTCAAAGTGAGGAACGTGCCATTTCATATCGACCGAATAGCGAGAAAATCCGCCATCAATGGTATCGAAAAGTCCGCCAAAAGCCATTTTTGTTAAGGTGAGATTTACGAAATCCAACACTTCTTGATTTTGTTTTTGATAACCGTAACGTAATAAAAATTGATAGTTGTTAGGCATCATGAATTTTGGAGCGCGAGCCATTCCGCCAAATTCTAAATCGAAACTTTTAATCCATTTTTCGATTAAGGGTTCAATAGAATTTTGATTCAAGGCATCTGAAGAAATCTCCGTTTTTGACATGCCTAAACTTTCAATTCCAAGGTGTAATTTTTCCGCATACCCAATCATTTTTTCGGGTTGCGATTGATACATTTCTTGAAGCTGTTCTAACGTTGAAATCCATTCGTCTTTTCGGAAATAAGTACCGCCCCAAACAGGTCTTCCATCGGGAAGCGTCACAATATTCAGAGGCCAACCACCACGCCCTGTCATTATTTGAACGGCTTTCATATAAACCGCATCAACGTCGGGGCGTTCTTCTCGATCCACTTTTATATTGATGAAATGCTGATTCATAGTTTGCGCCACTTCATCATTTTCAAAACTTTCGTGTTCCATTACATGACACCAATGGCACGCTGAATAACCAATACTAACGATGATAAGTTTGTTATGTTCTTGGGCTGTAGCCAATGACTTTGCGTTCCATGCTTTCCAATGAACTGGATTGTTTGCGTGTTGCAAAAGATAGGGACTGGTTTCGGAATGTAGCTCGTTCATGGTATGTTTTTTAGCCCAGATTACTTCACATAACTTTTATTTTCATCGGAGTTCAGTGAACTTCGTTTGCAGTGGAAATCCCACGCTTTTGGGCGTGGATTGCAACGAATAGCTGGAAATAGCTCCTAAAAAAAGTGTTTCTAAAAACGCTAATTTGTTACTAATAAAGTTAGGCGTTTACGGCTTCTACTTTAATATCTTCGTCCTTTAGCATATCTTTCAGCATGTTTTCGATACCGCTTTTTAGAGTGAAAGTTGAGGAAGGACAGCCGTTACAAGCGCCTTGTAGGATTACTTTTACACGTTTTTCTTTTTCATCGTAGGAATCGAACAAGATATTTCCACCATCGGCTGCGACGGCAGGTTTTACATATTCTTCCAAAATATTGATAATTTGTTGAGAAGTGGTGTCTAAACTGTCGAAGTTTTTAATTTGCTGTTTCTCTTGTTTTGTGTCAGCAACTAATAGGGTTTCGTCTAAAACGGCACCTCCATTTTCGATGAATTGCTTAATAAAAGATCGCAATTCCAATGTAATTTCATTCCATTCGTTGACTTCATATTTGGTTACAGAGATATAATTTTCATCGATGAAAACTTCTTTCACATACGAAAAATTGAATAGGGCTTTCGCCAATGGCGAGGCTGCTGTAGCATCGATATTTTTAAATTCGACAGCGTTTTTAGTCAACATTCTGCTAACGACAAATTTCAATGCCGCTGGATTTGGCGTTGTTTCACCGTATACTGTAATGGGTTGTTTCTTGGATTTATTTTCGTCAACTGTGATAATAATACCGCCATTATTGACAAATTCTTCAATTTGTTCGGCAACGGCATCTTGAACATCTTCCCATTCTACGATTGTATAGCGTTCAATTGCGATGAAATTTCCAGAAATGTATACGGTTTTCACAAAAGGCAAGTAGAATAATTGTTGGGCGAGAGGCGATGTTTTGGCTTCGTCGATGTTTTTGAACTCAAAACTTTCATTTTGGGTTATGAAATCTGGAAATTCAAATTTTAGAATTGCAGGATTTTGGGTACTTTTTATAGTTATTTTTGTCATTTTGATGCTTTTAATGCGCTTTATTTTGAATTGCAAAGGTAAATCATTTCAATTTAATTAGGTTTGAATTTTAAATAAGGAATGGCTATTTTTTTGTTAAAAAAAAAGATTCGTTTTTTCAATCCTATTTTTAATATTTTTATATGTTCATAATGCTTTAAATATATTACGTTGCGTTTGATTAATTACACAAAAATTTATATATTTGGACGCTATATTATGATAGACGATTGGGATTTGGATTCTAAACTAAATTTTACTTTTTTTGAATTATTGCCTTAATGAGGCTTGCCGATAAAAAAACTATAATTTTTTTAATAACTAAGCCTAAATTAATGAAATATATTCCACCTTATAAAAGATTAAATAAAAATGAATTTAAAAAAACTGTATTTATTAACTTTACTATTTATTGCTCAAATTTCTTTCTCCCAAGAAGGAGTTGCGGTTTACTCAGATTATTTATCGGATAATTATTATTTAATTCATCCTTCAATGGCTGGAGCCTCAAGTTGTACTAAAATTAGATTAACAGCTCGTAAGCAATGGTTTGGTCAAGAAGATGCACCTCAATTGCAAACGCTCAGTATAAATGGTCGCCTTGATGAAAAGTCGGGTGTTGGGATGATACTTTTTAATGATAAAAATGGGTATCACTCTCAAAAAGGTGTGAAATTTACCTATGCACATCACCTGATGTTTTCGAGAGACGATATTGATTTAAATCAATTGTCATTTGGTATTAGTGGGGTTTTGGTTCAAAGTCAATTGGATGAAACACAATTTAGAAACTCTGGTAATTATGATCCAATTGTTGATGGAACAATCATTCAAAAAGAGTCCTATGTAAATTTTGATATTGGAGCATCCTATAACTATTTGGAATTTTATTCGCATTTGACTGTTAAAAATGCAGTTGAAACAAGAAGAAATATTTATACAGAATACGAGAGTGACAACCTTAGAAAAGTTATTTTAAGTGCTGGTTATACTTTTGGAGAAGCGGATACATTTTTGTGGGAGCCTTCAATTATGTTTCAAACTATTGAAAAAACAAAAGAGAGTTCCATTGATTTTAACCTAAAAGGATACAAAAACTTTGAAGGCGGAAAGGTATGGGGAGGTTTGTCATACAGAAGAAGTCTTGATGGAGCGCAGTATATCAATGGAAATGGAATTGCAGAACAAAAATTACAGTATGTGAGCCCGATTTTGGGGGTTAATTATAAAAATTTCATGTTTGCTTACACCTATTCACAATTGTTGGGTGATGTTAAGTTTGATAATCGTGGTTTCCACCAAATTACAATTGGTTTGAATTTATTCTGTGACCCAGAAAAATACCACTGTAATTGCCCTGCAATTAATTAATTATTTAAAGAGTATAAATTCAGTCCCGATTCACGTCGGGACTATTTTTTTAAAGTATGTTGATAAAATCTGTAAACGGAAAAACGCCTTCAATTCCAGAAGATTGTTATGTTGCTGAAAATGCAACTATTGTTGGCGATGTTACTTTTGGCACTTCATGTAGCGTATGGTTTAATGCGGTGCTACGTGGGGACGTAAATTTTATTACAATTGGAAATAAAGTAAACATTCAAGATGGTGCTATTGTGCATTGTACCTATCAAAAACATCCTACGATTATTGGCAATAACGTTTCAATTGGTCACAATGCGATTGTTCATGGTTGTACTATTCATGATAATGTTTTGATTGGAATGGGCGCTATTGTTATGGATAATTGTGTGATAGAAAGCAATTCGATTGTTGCTGCTGGAGCGGTGATTACTCAAAATACAGTTGTTGCATCGGGAACTATTTGGGCTGGTGTTCCTGCCAAAAAGGTGAAAGATATAAACCAGTCTGATTTTGCTGGAGAAATAGAACGTATTTCTAATAATTACGTAATGTATTCTAGTTGGTTCAAAGAAGAAGAATAAATTTAAAAATCTTTCTCAATTACAGAATACTTATTCTCTAATAAATCGGAAAGCACTTTCGGGTTTCTATTTATATAAAAAATAGCGTCACTTTTAGTAAGGTTGCTCATTCCAATTTTATCTTTTAATACAGCTTGGGTTTGCTTGGCAACTGCTTCCCCAGAATCTATTATTTGAATATTTCCGGGAAGAATTTTTCTTAATTTCGGTATCAAATAGGGGTAATGACTACATCCCAAAACCAAGTAATCGATGTTTTGTTCTACCATCGGTGTAATGTAGGAATGTAATAATTTATCCATTTCAGGCGAGTCTATAGCGCCGTTTTCGATTAATTCCACGAGTCCATGTCCAATTTGTTCTATAATTTTCGTGTCTTGATGTAGTTCCACCGCTTTATTAAAAAGTTCGCTACTCAAAGTTCCCTTAGTTGCCAAAATCCCTATGGTTTGAGTTCTTGAGTTATGAGCGGCAGGTTTTATAGCGGGTTCAATTCCTATAAAAGGGATGTCGTACGTTGCTCTAAGCTCTTTAATTGCATTTGTAGTTGCTGTATTACAAGCGACAACAATAATCTTACAATTTAGTTCCAATAATAATTCGGTGTTTTTTTTACTCAACGCTATGATTTCTTCTTTTGACTTTTCGCCATAAGGAGCATTTTTACTATCTGCAAGGTAAATGGTATTCTCATTAGGCATTAAAACATGGATGGCTTTCCAAATAGAAGTGCCGCCAACACCGGAATCAAACAAGCCAATGGGATTATTATCGTTATTCATAGAAACAAATGTAAAAAAAAACTGCTCAAAAATTGAGCAGTTTAAATTATTTATAGGAGTTTGATTAAAAACCTAATTCTTTTTTTACGTCAGCAGTCAAGTTTGGACCATCAGCTAATAAAAGACTTTCTGCATTTAATACATATTGAAATCCTTTCGCTTTCCCAACTTTTTGAATTGCAGCTTTAATTTTTTCCTGAATAGGTTTCATTAAATCAGCCTCTTTAGTTTGCAATTCTTTTTGAGCTGTTTGTCCGTATTCTTGAATTCTTTTTTCCATATCTTGAACTTCTTTTTGACGTTCGATATTCATTTTTTCAGATACAGTTGCTACTTC
>JBIPNF010000304.1:0-2520 GCA_044373885.1 Flavobacterium sp.
TACGATCTGCAGATTGCCGATTATTGCAAAGTAAAAATTATGAGGTGTTTTTTGCCGAAGCTTCAAAAATCCCAAGTATTCTTCATGAAATTGGGCGTTTAAGGGAAATTACTTTTAGGGAAGTTGGTGAAGGAACAAACGAATCCATCGATATTGACAAATACGATAAATATTACCACCACATGTTTTTGTGGGATGAAGATGCTAAAAAGATTGCAGGCGCCTACAGAATGGGATTGGGCTCTGAAATTTATCCAAAACACGGAATGGATGGTTTTTATTTGAATGAACTTTTCCGTTTTGAACCTGAATTACATGATATGATGCATAAATCTATAGAAATGGGTCGCGCTTTTATTATCAAAGAATACCAACAAAAACCAATGCCTCTTTTCCTGCTTTGGAAGGGAATTATTCATACAACTTTAAGATATCCTGAGCATAAATTCTTGCTCGGTGGCGTGAGTATTAGCAATCAATTTTCAGATTTTTCTAAATCATTAATGATCGAATTTATGAAATCTAATTTCTACGATCCCTATATTGCGCAATACATTCATCCTAAAAAGGCCTTTAAAGTAAAACTGAAAGATGCCGATAAAGATTTTGTTTTCAATGAGGCAGAATCCGATTTAAATAAATTTGACAAAATAATTGACGAATTGGAACCCGGTTCTTTGCGATTGCCCGTTCTTATAAAAAAATACATCAAGCAAAATGCTCGTGTAGTTGCCTTCAATGTTGATCCTTTGTTTAATAATGCCGTTGATGGATTAATGTACATTAGAATTTCTGATATTCCAGACAGTACTGTAAAGCCAGTTATGGAAGAGTTTCAGGCAGAATTAGAACGTAAATTGGCTGAAAAAGAAGAGCTTTAAACTAAGATTGGATTCTGAATTATTTTGTTTTTTCAGCAACCATTTTTTTATAATTATTCCAATTATTTTCTGAAATGGTTGGGATTTTTTTATACTTTTTACCTTTCAAATAATCCAAAATATATTTGGCACGTTCCTCGGATTCTGGATGTGATGAAATCCAATAAAAACTATCAGAGAGGTTTTTTTGTTGTGCCAATTCAAACATAAAATCAGCAAAAGGCGCTGGGTTAATGTTGGCTTTCAGTAGATAATCTACACTTGTCATATCTGCTTCTTTTTCTAAAGTTCTATCATATGCAGATGACGATAACGATTTTAGAATTTCCTTTACAATCGCACCACCTTTTCCGCCTGACGCTGCAGAAAGCAAAACCGATAAACCAATTTCTTTGGATAGTTTTTTCATCACATGATTGTTCGCAATGTGAGCAATTTCATGCCCTAATACTCCTTGTAAAGCTTCTTGATTTTTACATTCTTTAATTAATCCAGTGAAAACGACCAAATGATTATCTGGTAATGCAAAGGCATTTATTTCATCGTTTACTACAATATGAATTTTTAGAGCATCTTTTTTGATGTTGTTTTTATCACAAAGAGGCGCAATTAATTCGTCTAACGTTCCTGTAATTGAGTCATTAGTAATCACTTCTCCTGTGGATGATATTTCATCCCAAATTAAATCTCCAATTTTATTTTCTGAGGAACTTCGAATTTCTTTAACATGAAAGTAAGAAACAAAATCAATTTGCGAAAGGGCTAAAAACAGTCCGAAAAAGCCTATTAGAATTATGAGTCCTGGGAGTATTATTTTCTTTACCATTATGATTTACAGGTTAAGTTAGTTACATTTCCAAAAAAGAAAACTTCAACATGTTTCCCTTTTCTAGTTTGAATTGCACAATAAACAGTCGAAATAATTTCTAATATATTGAAGACAATCACCGTAAATAAATAGGCAAAATAGTAGTTTGAAACTTTTTCATCTGTGAAAATAATGGAAACCGTCCACCAAAAACTATAGCTATTGGCAAACAATAAAACGACTTGCGAAAGTAAGGCTTGGGTACAATGCCAACGAACAAAATAAGTGCTTTTCCGATTGGCTAAATAGAAAAAAAGCGTGGCTAATAAATTGATAATTGGCAATGGTAATCCTGCAATTACAGCCACTAATGACATTAAATAACTGTTAGATGCCTTTTCGTTTTCGTGTTCCGTTGTTATGTAAGCAAAGGTATTTTTCTGTTTCATAATCCTTTATTAATATTCCAAATCCAGTTGAGAATGACTATAATTATTAGCGGTATTGCTGTTTTTTTTCGTTTTAAAATGGATTCCATTTTATTGTAAAAATCATAAAAGGATTGCTTTTTTAATAGGACATCAAAAACAATCCAAAAAGGCAAGAACAACATCGAACCACTTACAATTATTCCAAAAGGATTCGTCAAAATAGAAGCTGTAAAATCCCCATTAAATAGAAGTTGTACCGCACGAGTTGTACCGCAAGAAGGACAGGGAAAACCTGAAACATTCTTAATCATACAAACCGAAAACTGATTGCTTTTGGAATAATATAAGTTGTATAATAGATAAACATATCCTGAAGCACAAGCTATTAAAATAAATAGGT
>JBIPNF010000092.1:0-8922 GCA_044373885.1 Flavobacterium sp.
AGTGGATATTGATTTGGCAGTTGATGCCGCACATGAAGCTTTTAAAACCTGGGGGAAAACATCCTCAACGGAACGCAGTAACTTATTGAACAAAATTGCACAGGTTATTGAAGATAATCTTGTATATATAGCAACTGTTGAAACTATAGATAATGGAAAAGCAATTCGCGAAACTATGGCTGCCGATATTCCATTAGCAATAGACCATTTTAGATATTTTGCAAGTGTAATTCGCGCTGAAGAAAGTTCCATTACGGAATTAGATGATCAAACAGTTTCTATCGCTTTAAGTGAGCCATTAGGTGTTATTGCTCAAATTATTCCTTGGAATTTCCCAATTTTAATGGCAGTATGGAAATTAGCACCAGCTTTGGCTGCAGGAAATACAGTAGTATTAAAGCCAGCAGAAAGTACGCCGATTTCTATTTTAGTTCTAATGGAATTAATTGGCGATTTACTTCCTCCAGGAGTTGTAAATATTGTAAACGGTTTTGGTGCTGAACTTGGAAGAGCATTAGTTACCAACAAAAAAGTATCAAAGGCTGCCTTTACTGGTTCTACACCAACGGGTCGTTTAGTGATGCAGTATGCTACTGAAAATATTATTCCTGTTACTCTAGAATTAGGTGGAAAATCCCCAAATATATTCATGAAATCTGTTGGTGATGCCGATGATGATTTCTTTGACAAAGCCATTGAAGGCGCAGTATTATTCGCTTTAAATCAAGGAGAAGTTTGTACTTGCCCATCTCGATTGTTGGTTCACGAAGATATTTACGATAAATTTATTGCACGAGTTATCGAAAGAACTGCAGCAATAAAAATGGGTAATCCATTAGATAGTTCTACGATGATGGGGGCACAAACATCATTGGTTCAAAAAGAAAAAATACTTTCCTATATTAAATTAGGAAAAGAAGAAGGTGCCGAATTATTAATTGGAGGTGGAGAAAACCACATGGAAGGTGATATTTCTGGAGGTTATTATATCAAACCAACACTTTTCAAAGGAAATAATAATATGCGTATTTTTCAAGAAGAAATATTCGGACCTGTTTTGGCAGTAACCACTTTTAAAACTACCGAAGAAGCCATTGCTATTGCAAATGATACCATGTATGGGTTGGGAGCTGGAGTTTGGACTCGTGATGCTCATGAAATTTATCAAATTCCAAGAGCAATTCAGGCCGGTAGAGTATGGGTAAATCAATACCATTCTTACCCTGCTGGAGCTCCTTTTGGTGGATACAAACAATCAGGAATCGGTCGAGAAAATCATAAAATGATGCTTGGACATTACCGACAAACCAAAAATATGTTGATTTCTTACGATAAAAAGAAATTAGGTTTCTTTTAGAAATCAGTAGAAAAATCAGTACTTTTAAACCTGACAGATTGTATGATTTGTCAGGTTTTATTTTAAATAAATAAGATGATAAGAAGAATTGATGCAAATGAAAAAGCAATAGAATTAATAAAAATATTGCAAGACAAACACGGAGATTTGATGTTTTATCAAGCTGGGGGCTGTTGTGAAGGAACACAACCACAATGTTTTGAAAAAGGAGGATTTTTTCAGAGATTGGGAGATGTTTGCATTGGTACAATCGAAAACACAGAATTTTGGGTCGATAAAGATTTATTCGAATATTGGAAACATGCACATTTTACTTTGGATGTAATCGATGCTTTTGGTGTAGGGGGATTTTCGTTGGAAACACCATTGAAAAAGACTTTCCGGATTGAATATAGAATTTTTACTCCTGAAGAAGAACAAAATCTAACGCCCTTAACCTATATTGAATAAACTAATTTACATGCAACAATTGATATTGTTTCGGTGTAATACCTTCATGCTTTTTGAATAATCGAATGAAGTAATTGCTATCTTCAAATCCAGATAAATAACAAACTTCGTTAATGTGAATTTTTGGATTTTTAAGGAGTTGTTTAGCCTGTTTTAATTTCTCGTTTATAACAAATTCAATCGGACTCATTCCCAATTCTCTTCTAAAAAATCGATAGAAAGAAGTAGTGCTCATGCACGCTTTTTCACTTAAAATTTTCATATTGATATTTTCCTTCAAATTCATACGTATAAATTCAATTACGGGTGTAATTGGATTATTTGGATCTGAAAAACAACCGTCATCAATTGCTTTTGCGGCTTGAGTTTGTATAATCCGAATCAGTAATTCTTGCAAAGTTAAATCCGCCAAAGCATCTTTTGTGATGGAAGTACTCATGCATTCTTTTATCAATTTATTGATGGTCGAGGCCAATTCTACATTGTTGTAAAAATAATAATTTTGATAATTCAAGTGCCAAAACTGATCGTTTCCTTCTTTTGGATAACGTTCGTTCAAAAAGTGTAAAGTATCATTAATTTTCGATTGCTCAATTGCCAATGCCAAACATTGCGTAGGATTATTGAAAGAAGCTTCGGGAAAATCGATTTTCATTCCCACATTCGAAGGAATTACAACCGTTTCTCCGGGCAAATAATCAAAGCCAGGATCATCAAAAAGATGCATTACTTTTTTACCTCTCAACATACTTGTTACCACCAAATCATTGAATTTTAAAGGAACTAAAAGTGAAGATTCATACGTTTCAAAAAGATTTAACTCACAATGATTCAGAGAATAAACCGTTCTGTTTTCAACCAAAGTTTTCAACGATTTTTCGTTGGATAATTTTGGAGGCTGAATGAAAGCTCGGTTTAAAGTCATAATTTAAAACAGTATTAATAAAGGTTTAAATTTAATAAAAAATAAAAGATAATAACAATAAACAATAAATTAAAACGACTTTTTTTGTGCTATAGATTAAAATACATTATTATATTAAGGTGTTTAATTATCGTAGTAATGAAAAATGAGAACTAAATTGTTCGTTTTTGTTCTGTTCTACATAGTAAACAGTAAACCAATAATCCGATGCCGGTAAAGGATTTCCATTATAATATCCATCCCAACCAGGTCCCGACGGTTTTATTTGTTGGATTAACTTACCATAACGATCAAAAATAGAAATATAAGAATTGGGTTGGTTTCTTAATTCATTGATGTTCCAAGTATCATGAAAACTATCTCCATTTGGAGTAAAATAATTGGGGTAATTTATAATTTGTACGACTATTTTTTTTACACCGCAGCCCAATTTGTCTCTTACCCAAATTTCGTGTGTTCCCATAGACAAATTTGTAAATTCATTGTTGTCTTGGAACGGATTAAAATCTATTTTATATTCGTAAATGCCATTAGGTAAAACTGTAATTGTAACAGTCTGTATTTCTGAAAAATAACTTGATACCGTTGCTACAACTTGCAATGGTGGCAAAGAAGGTGTAATTGTTGCTGTAGCTCTTTCACTAATACACCTTGTGGTGTTGTCGGTTGTTACAACAGAGTAATTGCCAGGAGCAGTTGCCAAATAACTATTTCCTGTTTGTCCAGGAATTATGCCAGAGCTATTGGACCATATAAATGAGTTTGTAACCCTACTTAAATTGGTAGACAATCTGAAAGACCCTATTGAATTTCCGGCATCGTCGACGCAAATATATCCGTCTTGAGGAAGGCTAACTATTGGCAATGGATTAACGATAATAGTTGCTGGAGTTGTTGTTACAGAAGTGCAACCGCTATTTGTAATTATCGCTTTATAATGCGTTGTAGCTGTTAAATTAGTAGCTGCATAAGTAGTTCCAGTTGCGTTTGAAATAGGAGTAAAAGCAATAGCATCAGTTGAAGATTGCCATTGAATTGTACCTGAATTTGCTGACAAGGACAATACAGAACTATTGGACCCAATACAAACTGGTGCAGCACCAGAAATCGTTCCAGCAATAGAATTCAAAATAATAGTCAATGATCCGCTATATGAAGCAGGAGCAGAGCATCCACCAACGGTTGTCAAAGTATAGTTGAAGGTTCCTAATTCAGAGGGAGTTCCATTAATAGTAAAAACACCATTATTATAAGTACCTATAAGTCCCAAAGGCAAGTTTCCTGTAGTAATTAAAACATCACTGGCAAAACCACCAATATTAAAGGTAATAGGATTAATTGCTGCATTAATACAATATAATTGTGGTGAAGTTTGTAATGCTATTGTTGGTAATGGATGTATAATAATAGAAAAAGGGGATGTAGTAGCAATTTGGCAAATAGCAGGATTTGCTTGAAGAGAATAACTAACACTATACGTACCTGGAAGACTTAAAGTCAAATCTATAGTTCCGGTCATGGGATCAATTTGCAATCCTGTTGTTGAGGAATAAATCCCGCCGATAGCAAATCCTGGTGAAGGGATAACGACGGGATTAATACCATTAATACAAACCGGTGAAGTATACGAAAATTGAGTTATTGACGGTAAAGGAACCGACAAACTAAAGTCCGTAACTGCAAAACACCCCGTATTTATATTCATTAATCTAAGGTAAATTCGTTCGGGATTTGAACTGTTTTGGTAGGAATTTAAATTAGTAATAGGATTCGCATTGATAACAGCATCATTGTATGAAGTAAAAAAATCAGTGATTATATTCGTTTGATTTCCAATTGCTAAATTAATATTAGGAGTTAAATCAAATAGTGCAGTTCCTGGTAAATTAGGTAAACTGCAACGCTGTAAATCATTTGTAGTAACAGGCACAGGGGGTTGATAAAAAGTAGCGGTTCCTGACCAGGCTATAGAAAAAGCGCTAACACCCGTAGGTCTGTCTATGGCAATATAATACGTTTCGTTATCCAATACATCCATCCATTTAATAAAACTGTTCCCGTCATAACCAGGACCTTCACTAACATCGGTTTCGGTGCTGTTCATTCCAGTTAAATTATCGGGTTGATTAATGGCTAGTGGATTTGTAGTAGAACACCGAATAGCGGTGCCAATATTTGAACAACTCACATTGGGTCCAAAAATCCAAAAATCTAGATCTTCTAAAATATCCGCGCTTTGAGGTGTAAGAACAAAACCCAATGTTCCTCCAGTATTAATTTTAATTTTTAACCAAAGACTATTATTTTCACCGCTACCACAAGCATTGTCGGGAGTTATTTCTTGAATTCCTATTCCATCAGCCGTTAATCCTGATAAATTTGCATTTCCACAAATTAAAATGGCATCTACACAATCATTTTGGGAAATTCCTTTAACGGAAGTAAAAAAGACGAGTAGGAGCAACGCTAATTTAATTTTATTAATTTTTTCTTTGGAGCGTATCATACTTATTATTTCATAAATTCAATTCGTTTTTTATCAAAAGCAAATACTATTTTAAAATCTTTTTTTTTGTTATAAATCTGATTTTTTCAAAAAGTAGCTTATATAAAAAAAGTAAATTTACACATTTTATCAAACAAAGTGGGAATTCATTCACTAAGCAAACTAATAATTTTTCAACACATGTAAAAGTATTTTTTATTTGGGCATGTCCCTCGAAAAATTCGGGTCAGGCTCGTTCGTTGCAATCTCTGTTCCACTTCGTTCCACATAGGATTTTCACTGCCATCCTTCATGCGATTTTCGGGTATGAAGGATGAATTGATTTTTTTAGAATTTTTTATTGAGGAAATGTCATCAAAAAACCTCTAAATTTCTTTAGAGGTTTTTTGATATGTGTATTTGTCTAGAACAAACTCCTATTTTGAATTTAACCATTTGTAGAAATAGTTCCCTTATTCATTGTTAATCCAAGCCCTCTAACAACATTTACACCTTTATCAACGACAACGCCAGCTTTTCCTCAAGTAAGTTTGGTATCAAACTGTAGCGTTTTATTCATAAGGTCTTTTCCAAAATCGCTATACATAGATTAATAGTTCCCAGTCGTATTATAACTCGAAGAAGGATATATTTATAAATTTGAATTATAGTCTAACCACAAATCTAATTGTTTTGTTGAAATGGGACGTAAAAGTATCTTATTGTCTTTATTTAATAATAACATGGTTGGAGTTGCGAAGATATTAAAATCTTTAACAGCAGTCATTTCCCATTTTTTATAATCACTAAAAATAATAAAAGGGAAATTTTTAGACAAATTAATAATTGTATTTTTATCGGTATCTAACGAAACATAAATAACTTCCGTATCTTGGGATTTCCACTTTAAATAAAATGTTTTAATTTGTGGCATTTCATCTTGACAGGCCGGACATAAACTTGAACCAAATACTATAAGCTTGAATTTAGTTTTGATGTTTGATAATTTATTTATTGAAGAAAGCTTTACACCATTTTGAAAAACATCTCCAATAAAATTAATATCAGGAGCAATATTTCCATTTTTCATTTTACGATAAGTCTCAAATTGGTTTAAAACGTTATCTTTCAATGTGCAATTATCTTGTGATAGTGCTTTTAAAGCCAAGTATTCCGATGCGTTATACAAACTATGTTTTTCTAAATAGTTAAATAAATATAGGGTTACTTCGTTGAATGATTTTTCATTCGCATACAAACTACTAAACAAAAAATCGATCGATATTTTCATTTCATCAAAAACACCATCAAGGGATTTCCCCATATTTTCTAATAACCAAAATTGACTTTCTATTACATCTGTTAATAAACCACTTTTATTCAAACGAGAATCATTATAATTTACGTTTCTTAATAATCTAATGGTATTTGGAATTTCTTCTGTTTTATATTGAGCAACCTTAGCAACAGAACTAACTAATTTTCGTAATTGAATATAATACCGAGCGTTGCTGCTTTCTGGAAGGTGGTTAATAAATTCAAGGTCGGATTTGTTTATGTTATTTATTTCGTCATTTATTGCCCGACTTACATTTTTTTGGTTCGCAATAAAATTATCAGTTATGTATATTTTTTGTAAATATTCCCATGCTCCCAATGCTTGTTCCCGTTTTGCATGTTCAACAGCATATTTTACAAAGGACTTATTTTCGGTACTTTTAATTATTGAAATACTTGCTGACTCAGCAAATGAATCGCCTTTTAATTCAATTTCCTCATTAGCAAGAATTACCAAATATGGTTTATTGTCGTTTGATGATAAATAGGCAGTTCCAAAGTCGTTTGCATTATATTTCAATTCAAACTTACCGGACTCGGTTACAATAATACTGTCAATTTTTATATGTTGAAAACCATTATTTCCTATTAATCGGACTAATTGTCCATTTAATTTTGGAAAAGTACCTTTAATTCTATTTTGAGCCATTATTTGCTGGATACAAATAAAAAGAAAGAACAAATAAATTGATTTTTTGACTAACATCTAATAATTTTTAATACACCTAATTGGGTAGCCATTCGCCCGACATTTATCTTCAAATATAATAGAATTTGAAGGAACCAGTCTTATTATAAATGAACGGACACCCCAAATTGTACTAGTCCAATAAAGATCATCTGATCCAATTTGTGAAAGGGCTCCAGTAATTGTTCTTTGCCCTGCAGCAGGAATTTTTAAAACAGAATTAAACGCATCAGTTGGTTGCGTCAGTCTACTAGATGTCCAACTGGTAGTAGTCCATGTTTTTGCTTCTTCAAACCATTCAGCCTGGGTTGGAACCCGATATCCAGTTGGACATGGATTATTTACACCAGCCACACCTTGCCACAAATTATCATTTTGAGTATTTAACCAATTATAATCATAATTATCCGGAGTAGGATAATTTATAAACTTGCCATACCATGAATCTGAGAAACTGATGTTACTCGAAGTAGCTTGCGAAGTATAAGTACTAGAATTATATTTCTGATGCCCATCTGAACTTCTGCCCCACTGATAATAATCTCCATAATATGCTTCATAACTACCTAGCCCATATTGTCCACTATATCGAGGAGCCACTCGGTCTGCTCCTAAATTCCTATCTAACCAAATTTTACCTGTTTTTGAAGTGACCTCTCGAATTGTAAATTCAAACTTAATATTATTAAAAATATATGGCGTTCCTACCACTTGTCCAAAAGTCAGAAATGAGGAAAAAAGAATAAATCCCGAGAAAATAATTTTATACATAAATATGTTTTTTAAAGTCCAGTAACCATAGAATAATAGATAGTTGTCCCCATGATGATAAATGTGTACAGTGTATGACTACCTGCGGTTGTTACAGCATTATTAATGGATTTAAATGTAAATGCAGTTGAAGATGGATTTGTCCCACTAAATGAGGAAGTTCCAACTACCGATCCTTGAACCGCTAAAGTATAAGTTCCTCCATCCTTCATGCCAGTTAAAGTAAAAGAACCTGCACTGGCAGTAGTATAAGCTAAGTTACTTTTTGTAAAATCTATACTTGTCAATATACCCGCGTTGTAAGCTGTTTTGTTTGTAGATGCACCATTTACTTCTAATATTGCTTCACCAGCTGTACCACTATCAATTGATAATTTACTTGTAAAGGTTTTTGCACCAGCAATTGTTTGTGCAGTTGATAAATCAACAAAGCTTGATGATGAGGCAGTTGATGGAGTTATCCAACTTAGCGTTCCTGTTCCGTTAGTTGAGAGCACTTGACCACTTGTACCATGAACTCCCGGATAATTTATTGCACCTACAGTTATTGTTCCTGTAAAAACTGGAGAAGCTGTAGGAGCTTTTGTGTCTAATTGGGTGACCGTTGCCAATGTTCCAGTTGTTGGTAGAGTTACATTGGTCGCTGCCGTTGATGTTAGCGTAGTAGCAAAGGCACCTGAAGTAGTAAAGGCACCTGAAGTAGTAAGGTTTCCGCCTAATGAAATCGTTTTACCAGTATTGTTTATCCCTGTTCCTCCATTAGCACCTGGTAAAACACCAGTAACACCAGTAGTTAAAGGAAGTCCCGTTGCGTTTGTTAATGTAACCGAAGCTGGTGTTCCCAATGAAGGGGTTACTAAAGTTGGTGAAGTAGATAACACTACACTTCCTGAACCGGTAGAGGTGGT
>JBIPNF010000093.1:0-8906 GCA_044373885.1 Flavobacterium sp.
TAGCCATTTTTTTATTTTTAAATATCGTATTATTATTTGTTAAGCTTCGTCAGTTACGCAACCTTCCGATGCGTCTTTTACCAATCGGGTATATTTGTATAAAACACCATTGGTTACTTTTAAAGGTGGCGTGACAAATAGCGCTCTTCTATTTTCTAATTCTTCATCCGATATTGCAAGGTGAATTGTATTGTTTACAGCGTCAATTTCAATGATGTCTTCGTCTTTTACAAGCGCAATTGTTCCACCATCATAGGCCTCTGGAGTGATGTGACCCACAACAAACCCATGGGTTCCACCGCTGAATCTTCCATCTGTAATTAGGGCAACACTTTTTCCTAATCCTGCCCCAATAATCGCAGAAGTAGGTTTCAACATTTCAGGCATTCCTGGCCCACCTTTTGGACCAACATATCGAATAACAATTACATCTCCAGCTTTAATTTTTTTCTCTTCAATGCCTTGAATGAGTTCTTTTTCACCATCAAATACTTTCGCTGGTCCCGTAAATTTTTCGCCTTCTTTTCCAGTTATTTTTGCAACAGATCCTTTAACAGCAAGATTTCCGTATAATATTTGAAGATGTCCGGTTTTTTTAATCGGATTTTCAATTGGACGAATGATGTTTTGTTCTTCAAAATCAATGTCAACAATATCTTTTAAGTTTTCTGCCAATGTTTTTCCCGTTACAGTAATGCAATTTCCGTGAAGCATTCCTTTGCTTAAAAGGTATTTCAACACCATTGGAACTCCACCTTTTTCGTGAAGGTTTTGCATTAAATAATTTCCTCCTGGTTTGAAATCGGCAATTAATGGTGTTTTGTCGCTAATTCTTTGGAAGTCGTCTTGCGTGATTTTTACTCCGATACTTTTTGCCATTGCGATAATATGCAGAACGGCATTCGTACTTCCTCCAAGAGCAATCAAAGTGGTAATTGCATTTTCAAAGGCTTCGAAAGTCATAATGTCTTTCGGACAAATATTTTTTTCTAAAAGTAATTTTATATAATGTGCTGCTTGTTTGCACTCTTCAATTTTTTCGTTACTCACAGCAGGGTTTGAACTCGAGTAGGGGAGGCTCATACCAAGTGCTTCAATTGCAATCGCCATTGTATTTGCCGTGTACATTCCGCCACACGCACCTGCACCAGGACAAGAGTTTTTAATGATTCCCTTGAAATCTTCTTCTGATATTTTTCCTGCAATTTTTTCTCCCAAAGCTTCAAAAGCGGAAACAATATTCAAATCTTTTCCTTGGTATTTTCCTGGAGCAATCGTACCTCCATAAACCATAATCGAAGGACGATTTAATCTTCCCATTGCAATTATAGAACCAGGCATATTTTTATCGCAACCTGGAATTGCAATTACACCATCATAATAATGACCTGCAACGACACTTTCGATACTGTCGGCAATGATTTCTCGGCTCACTAATGAATACCGCATTCCGTCAGTTCCATTCGTAATTCCATCACTAATTCCTATGGTATTAAAAATTAAACCCACCATTTCAGCCGAATTCACTTCAACTTTTATATAGGATGCAAGATGATTTAAATGCATATTGCACGTATTTCCGTCGTAGCCCATTGATGCAATTCCAATAAAAGGTTGCGCTAATTCTTTATCGGTCAGGCCGATGCCGTATAACATAGCTTGTGCAGCAGGTTGCGTTGGATCTTGGGTTACGGTTTTACTGTATTTATTTAATTCCATATTTTTTGCACTGTATTTATAGTTCAACCTGTAAGTTTTACTTTCTAACAAAATTAATGTTGTTTTGTAACCTAACTTTCGTTTTTTTAATTGCTTTACAGTGTTAAACAGTTTATTTAAGTATGTAAATAATTGATATTCATGTTTTTAAAATTAATTTATTTACGATACTTAATCCCGCTCATTATTTCAAATTAGTCTAATAAATAGCACTTGTTGAAATATACTAGAACAATAGGATTAGTAAATCATTGTAATTGATAGTTTTATAATTTTGTTTTTGAAAATAAAAAAACCTCCCAGTTTAGTTGGGAGGTTTATAAATTAGATTTTTATAATTTTTTAAGCATTTATATATCTGGTAGAAGGGATGCTATTTTACTTTTTTTCTGGGGGAAACTGCGCTAATATTTTCGATACAAATTCATTAATTCTCGCTTCTTTTTCGCTTCTAACTTTCGTTAAATAGCCTTCGCCTTCACCTTGCCAAATAAGTTCTTTTTTCTTAGCATCTATTAAATCGATGAATAATGTGCCCTCGGTGGATGAAGTTATGTAAGTTTGTCCACCCCATAAATACGGGTTCCATCCCCAACCCCAGCCGTAACCCCAGCTAGTGTTGTATTGGTTCACATCTATTTGTTCTCTTTCCTTAGTAAAAATATTAACTAATAAATCGGGAGTTTCGCTTTTTGTAAATCCTTTTTTAGTCATTTCAACATCGATAGCTCTAAGAATTCTTTTTTTGTCTAAGTCGGAAATTTCTACTTTGTCAACGCCACTTTTTTGAAAAGCGTATGTTTTATATTGACTGAAATCTACATTTTTGTCGTAATCTGAATTTACCCTAACTGAGCTACAAGAACTCAAAATTAGAAGTATAAAAACGGGAATAATTTTAATTGCTTTCATGATTATTTGAATTTATAAATTTAATAATTATTTGTTATTTCAATTATAATAAAAAATCGTCAACAAGATTTGGGAGGGTAACTTTTAGTAATGGCTCGGCTTCCATTGCTCTTTTAATTGCGAAGATAGCACCTTCATTTCGCGCCCAACTTCGTCTTGAAATTCCATTGTTCACATCCCAAAAAAGCATTGATTGTAAGCGCTTTGAAGCTTCTTTACTTCCATCAAGAACCATACCAAATCCGCCGTTAATTACCTCTCCCCAACCAACTCCACCGCCATTGTGAATAGAAACCCATGTTGCACCTCGGAAACTATCTCCAATGACATTTTGTATCGCCATATCAGCAGTAAATCGGGAGCCGTCGTAGATATTTGAGGTTTCTCGATAAGGAGAATCGGTGCCAGAAACATCATGATGATCTCGCCCTAAAATAACGGTTTCAATTTCACCTTTTGCAATTGCTTGATTGAATGCTTCTGCTATTTTTACTCTTCCTTCGGCATCTGCATATAGAATTCGAGCTTGAGAACCCACAACCAATTTATTTTCTTGCGCTCCTTTTATCCAATGAATATTATCCGCCATTTGTTGCTGAATTTCTATTGGCGAATGCCGCATCATTTCTTCTAAAACTTGACAAGCAATGGCATCGGTTTTGGCTAAATCTTCTGGTTTTCCAGAGGCACAAACCCATCTGAAAGGACCAAATCCATAATCAAAACACATGGGGCCCATAATATCTTGAACGTAACTCGAATATTTAAAATCAATTCCATTTTCCGCCATAACATCAGCACCAGCGCGAGAAGCTTCCAATAAAAAAGCATTTCCATAGTCAAAGAAATACGTTCCTTTTGCATTGTGCTTGTTGATTGCTTCGGCATGTCTTCGCAGGGATTCTTGCACTTTTTCTTTGAATAGTTCGGGATTGTTAGCCATCATTTCATTAGCAGCTTCAAATGAAATTCCTGCTGGATAATAACCACCGGCCCAAGGATTGTGCAAGGAAGTTTGATCACTACCTAAATCAATATGTATGTTTTCGGCGTCGAATTTTTCCCAAACTTCCACACTATTTCCCAGATAGGCTATAGAAACAGTTTCTTTATTGGCTTTCGCCGACGCCACTCTTTCGACCAATTCATCTAAATCGTCAATGATTTCATTTACCCAACCTTGATTGTGTCGAAGGTGCGTAATTTTTGGATTTACTTCGGCGCAAACCGTAATACAGCCAGAAATATTTCCGGCTTTTGGTTGTGCACCGCTCATTCCGCCCAAACCAGAGGTTACAAACAAACCTCCAGAAGGATTTTTTTTAATTTTTCTAAAACCATTCAAAACCGTAATTGTCGTTCCGTGAACAATCCCTTGTGGGCCAATATACATATAACTTCCAGCTGTCATTTGCCCATATTGCGAAACGCCTAATGCATTGAATTTTTCCCAATCATCCGGTTTTGAATAATTCGGAATTACCATTCCGTTGGTAACCACAACTCGTGGCGCTTCCTTGTGTGAGGGAAATAATCCCATTGGGTGTCCAGAATACATCGTCAATGTTTGTTCGTCAGTCATTTCAGATAAATATTTCATCGTCAGGCGGTATTGTGCCCAATTTTGAAAAACGGCTCCATTTCCGCCGTAGGTAATTAATTCGTGCGGATGTTGTGCAACGGCATAATCTAAATTATTCTGAATCATCAACATAATCGCCTTTGCTTGCTCACTATTGCCAGGATATTCCGAAATTGGACGGGCATACATTTTATAATCGGGACGCAAACGGTACATATATATTCTTCCATAGATTTCTAATTCCTCGGAGAATTCTTTAACTAAAACAGCATGGTCTTTTGGTTCAAAGTAGCGAAGGGCATTGCGAAGTGCTAATTTTTTTTCTTCGGGTGATAATATTTCTTTGCGTTTTGGCGCATGATTTATGGAAGTTTCATACTGTTTTGGTTGCGGCAAAACAGTTGGAATTCCTTCTTGTAGTTGTTCTTGAAAAGTCATTTTAACTGTTGATTTATTGAATCGATTATCAATTTATGTGAAAAAGTAAAACTATTTGATTTCGCCTCTTTTTTTATCAAAACCATAAGGACAATGGCGGCATCCACTTTTGCAACAATAACCTCGCTTTAAGTGGTGTTTTTCGGTAAAACATTTATAGCCTTCTGGCGTAATATAGTAATCCTCACCTGCAATTAATTTATCCGCATTATTTGAATCCTTCATACGTACAAATTTATAAACTTTAAAGTAAATGTATTGTGTTGTTACGAAATATTTAATAAAAGTTGTTTTTTTGGGATTTAATTCTAGTGTTACAGTAGCCTAGTATTAGATAATTTTGCGTTCTAAAGGGCTTATATTTTTACAAAATTAGTTTTATCAATGGTGTATTTTGCAATGGTTTCAATTAAAATAGTTTCGTCAAATGGTTTTATAACATAATCATCCATGCCAATTTCAATGAATTTCTCAATTTCAGATTTAAAAGCATTTGCTGTAAAGGCAATTATTGGAGTTGTAATTTTCATTTTATTTCTAATAATTTCAGTTGCTTCAAGACCATCCATTTCAGGCATAAAAATATCCATTAGAATAATATCAAATTTTTGAATTTTTAGAATTTCTACAGCTTCAACGCCGTTATTAACTTCTGTAATTTTACAATTATAATTTCCTAAAGATTTCTGCGCTACAAGTCTGTTGATGGCATTGTCTTCAACTAATAGGATAGACATATTTTGAAGGTCTAAATTATTATTATTATTATTATTATTATTATTATTATTATTATGTGCTTTATTTAGTTTTAAATAGATTTGCACTTCAGTTCCTTGGTTTTTTTTACTTTCAATTTCAATTCTTCCGTTCATTAATTTTGCTAGTTCATGAGCAATAGACATACCGAGACCAGAACCTCCAAATTTTCGAGCAATGGTATTACTTTCTTGTGAAAAATTATGAAATATTTTTGAAAGAAAATCAGAATCCATTCCGATACCTGTATCAGAAATTGTAATAATAATATCTTGTGATTTTGGAAAATCTTCTTGGATTTCGCAACGAACAGTTACTTTACCTTTTTGTGTAAATTTCAATGAATTTCCTACAATATTATAAAAAATTTGTTCAATTCGTAATATGTCCCCTTTTAATATTCCGTGGATCTCATCGGATACAAATAATTCCAGTTTAAGATTTTTTTCTTTAGCTTTCATTTGAAGTACGGAAATGACATTGGTGATTTTACTTTTAAAATTAAACTTTTTATTTTCAAGAAATATTTCCTTTGCTTCAATTTTTGACAAATCCAATATATCATTGATAATTGCCATTAAATGATAGGACGCAAGGGAGCTATTATTAACAAATAGTTTTTGATTTTCAGATAATTCTTCTCGATTTAACTCTCTCAAAAAACCTATTATAGCATTCAAGGGAGTTCTGATTTCATGACTCATATTGATGAGAAATAATTCTTTTGATTTAGCATTTTCTTGAGCCTTAATTTTTTCTTTTTCAAGATCTATTGCTAACTTTTTTTGTTCGGTTATATCAAGGTGAAGGCCTACTGAACCTATGATATTGCCTTTATCGTCATAATTTGGCGCACCACTGATTATCCACCATCGAGTTTCTCCGTTTTTGTTCTTTATCTCTAATTGATACGTATCTGAAATGCCAATTTCTCTTATTTTTTTTTTAGATTCTATAATACCAATTCCCTTTCTTGATCCAAATAGGTCATTTGGATTTTTGCCAATCAGTTCAATAATTTTATATCCTGAAATTAAAGCGAAGTTTTGATTTGCAAATTGAATAAGCCCGTCATTATCCACTTCAATAATCCCGATATTGATATTAGAAATTATATTTCTATATTTCTCTTCTTGATTTATAGAAAAGTCATTTGCTTTCTTTACTTCGGATATATCTTTAATAAAAAGATAAAATATTAATTTTTTATTTTGAAGAATGGGAGTAATTGCAATTTCTATAGGAAACTCTTTATTTTCTTTATTTACTGCAACGCATCCAATTTGACGAAACATATTACTTGTATCCCCTTTTTCAATATAATTGTTAATATTGGAACGACACATTATGCTGTGACTTTCGGAAAAAACAGTTTCATATACTTTTTTGCCAATAACGTCTTCTTCTGTTTTGCCAAATAGAGTTTGCGCTCTTTTATTCCAAGATATAATTTTCCCAAATGCATCAAATAGAATTACCACGTTTAATGCGGAATCTAAAACTAGTTTTCGATTGGTTTCGTTAGATTTTTTTTCTTGCTCAATTGCTTTATTGAGTTTGAGATACGTTTTATTAACCTTTGCGGAAAATTTTATAAAAGCAGTGTTTTTTTGCAATTCAATTGGAATGAATTTGTCTATTTGATGTTGTAATAAAGTTTGTTCATTCATTTTTTAATTTAATGATTGGATTACTTTAACGAAATTAAACATTTTTTTAAACATTTAGTTTTATTTTAAAAAAAAACATTGCAAATAATCAATTATTTAAGGAGATATCTAAAAATTTAATTAAATTAATTGAAAGAAGATTAGTGTCAATTTTATTTACATTCTATTTTTGGAATCATATAGATTATATTTGTAAAAATTTATTTTTTTAAATGGAATTTAAAAGTGTAAACCAGTTAATAAATGTCGAATTTCCAAACGAAATCACTTTGCATATTAAACGTGAAGACTTGATTCATCCTTTTATTTCAGGTAATAAATTCAGAAAATTAAAATATAATTTGCTTCAAGCAAAAGCAGAAAGAAAATCAAAATTAATCACTTTTGGTGGTGCTTTTTCAAACCATATTGCCGCTGTTGCGTATGCTGGAAAGGAAAATAACCTCGAAACTATTGGAATAATTCGGGGCGATGAATTGGAATCTAAAATTTCTGAAAATCCAACATTGACTTTTGCACAAAATTGCGGAATGAAATTTGAATTCGTTACTCGGGAAGTTTATAGAACTAAAACAACGCCTTTATTTATTGAAAAATTAAAAGAACATTATGGCGATTTTTATTTAGTGCCAGAAGGAGGAACTAATTCACTTGCTGTGAAAGGCTGCAAAGAGATTTTAACAACTGAAGATGCTGATTTTACTCACATTTGTTGTGCAATCGGAACAGGTGGAACGATTTCTGGATTAATTAATTCGGCAAACGGCAATCAAAAAATAATTGGTTTCCCTGCGCTAAAAGGTGCTTTTTTGTCAGATGATATTCGTAAATTTGTAACGAATTCAAATTGGGGGTTGCAAATGGACTATCAATTTGGAGGTTATGCAAAAATAAATGAAGCATTAATCCGTTTTATAAATGATTTTTATAAACAAACCAATATTCCATTAGACCCAATTTACACTGGCAAAATGATGTTTGGAATTGTGGATTTAATCAAAAAAGGGTATTTCCCGAAAGGGGCGAAAATACTGGCCATTCATACGGGCGGATTGCAAGGAATTGAAGGAATGAATAGGAATCTTAAAAATAAAAATTTACAATTAATTGCTTTATAATGATTAGAAAATCTATCCTACTTTTTGTTGTTTTGTTGGTGGTAAGTTGCAGTTCTAGAAGAGTTGTAATTCAAACCTCAAAATCAGTAAAATACAACCCTCAACCAACGGTTGTTATAAAAAAATCGGAAGATAATAACAATTCCACACGTACTTCTCCAAATGAAAATTCTTCAAAAACCGAGATACTTGAAGCCACTACAAGAGTAAAAGTTACTACCGAAATAGTTTTGGCATATATATCTAAATATAAAGACATTGCGAAAAATAACATGAAACAGTTTGGTATTCCATCAAGCATTTGCCTTGGGCAAGGAATTTTAGAATCGGGAGCTGGAACTGGCCCCCTAAGTTCTTTGGCAAACAATCATTTTGGGATTAAATGCCATAAAGATTGGACTGGACAATCAGTAAAATATGATGATGACAGCGCTCAGGAATGTTTTAGAAAATACAATCAAGCTAATGAATCCTATAATGACCATGCACTTTTTTTAAAAGGCAGAAAATGGTATGAGCCTTTGTTCAAATTAGATAAAGGCGATTATAAAAATTGGGCAAAAGGTTTGAAAGCTGCTGGTTATGCTACAGATCCAAAATATCCTGAAAAATTAATTGCCATTATTGAGCGCTATCATTTGGATCAATATGACGCTGAGGTTTTGGGCAACGATTATGTTGTGAAATCAGTTGAACCCAAATCAAAATATA
>JBIPNF010000305.1:0-2510 GCA_044373885.1 Flavobacterium sp.
ACTGTTAATGTTATTGTAGTTGGATTAGCTAAAACTATTATATTACCATTGACAATATTATTAACAGTTCTACTATTTTCAATGTTATAAGTCACTCCACTATTTATAGTTAGATTTACTTTCCCTATTGGTGAATTTGTGAGTTCACTAGAAGAAATAGAAGTTCCTGCAATAGTAATACTAATTACATCAGTTTCAGCAGTACCATATTCATAAATTCCTCCACTTAAATTCATCGCACCTAAAGTTCTAATAATTGAAGAACCATTAGCAAAAGTTAAAATATTTGGTACTAATGGTGTTACTGAAGAATTATTGTCTACAGTAAAACTATTTGCAGAAGCAGTAAAATTTAAATTAAACACACCTGTGACAGTTCTTAAAATAGAAGTAGCCGAAGTAGTACTGAATGATACGTTACCTCCCTCAAATGTAATATTTGCTGGGCTATTAGTAGCTGGCCATTCTATACCTACTGTTTGTGAACTAGATTTTGCATATTCTAATGTTGCATTTGTACCATAAGATACTGTAAATGAACCTATAAGTGTTGTAGAAGTACCTTGCAAACTAAGTGTTCCATTATTTGCTATTGTGGTATTAGCGGCTAGTGTTTTAGCTCCTGATACAGATAATATCAAGGTTGTGTAGTTGAATGCCGCAGTACCTGGCGTGGTATAAAGGGTAGACCCAGAAGCAAGCAATGTTTGGGAACCTGATTTGCTATAAATTACAGTTCCATTGTTTGTAAATGTAGTGCAATTCATTAACGGTGCCGATCCAGTTAACTCAAGAATACCGCCTGCCTCAATAGTTACAATTCCGCAAACTGCAGTAGAAGAATTTCCAATTACTACACTAGAAGAAGAACCTGCTGTTCTAGAAGAAATTAATCTTGCTCCACTTTTAATAGTTATATCTCCATTAGAAGCAGAAATAAATGAATCGGTTGTAATAGTTCCGCTAGAAAATGTAAGCGGTTTAAATTTAACGCCAGTTCCAGTTAATGAACCCACTTGACCCGCAGTCAATGCAAATTCTGCAGCGTTTCCAGTACCAGATGAGTTCCACTCTGTTGAAAATGCAATGTTCCTAGTATTACCAACAAATTTCAACACTCCAGAACCTGAAGTAGTTATCATATCACTAACAGTAGCAGTACTATCAGTTCCTAAATATGTCCCGTCAGAACCTGATGTTTCTGCTACTAGTCCTGTAAAGCATCTTATTTTTCCATTCACGTTTACAATATTAACACCTATTGCAAGAACGCCCGTTGTGCTAATATGAAGGCTATAACAAGAAACAGTAGCATCAGTAACTGTTACACTATGACCAGATTGAATGTAAACGGTATTCGTAGCGGTAGGAGGAGTTGATGTAACAGCCCAAGAACCACTACTTCTAACTTGCCACATATCTGTATCACTCCAATTACCAGTTGCTTTGGCAGAACGGTAGTCTCCAACGGTTGCAACATCAACATCGACTGGCGGGGTCTGCCCCCATACAAAATTCGAAAATAAAAGCATCATACACAGGATGCTAAAAAATTGTAAAGCTGTTCTTTGATTAGGTAATAATTTTTTCATAATAAATTTGGTTAATTTTTGGTTTCATCAATTTGTGTGCGAACAAAAAAAATCATAAATATTTTTTTATTATTACAAAATTGGCAGTTTTATAATTATCAATAGTACAAAATGAAGGGTAAAATTGTACAATATGCATATTTAAAGCGTTTTTTTTATTGAATTAAAATAAATGAAATACGAACTACTATTTAATAAATACCGTACTTTGCATTTCATAAGTAAGTCAAAATGGGTGTTGGGTTCTAGGTTTTAGGTTTTAGTTTCGATAACCTACAACTTACAACCTGTAACTCACAACATAAAATAAATGGCTTTATTAAAATTTTTGTGCTAAGTGTAAAATAAATTTTAATTATGAAAAAATTTAAAATGTTAAAGAATTTCTGATTTTAACATCTTTGTCAAAGTTTTAAATTTTGACAAAGATTAAAATTCAATATACTACAAAAATTTTAGTATAACCAAAAACTATATAAAACAAGCCAATTACATTGAATTACATATTTTAAAATAGGACTGTCCGTTACTTTACCAAACTATTTCTTATGAATGGAAATTTAGCTATTTTGTCATTTCGACGAAGGAGAAATCACATAACGAGAACAACTGATGTGATTTCTCCTTCGTCGAAATGACAATACTAATCACATTGGTATTATTTACGGATAGTCCTATTTTAAAATGCGTCACTTTAGTACACTTACTACTTAATATTATAAATATGTCAGAAAACTTAAAGATTTATATACTTATCGGATGTTTTTTCTTGGTTTCTTGTAAAACAAATTTGGTTTTGCAAAATCAAAAAAAATCAAATCTAAATTCTGAAGTTTCAGAAGGTTTTAATTTACTAAAAACATCATTTGGGGAATTAAACGATACCACATTTGTAAATCTCAAAGAATTTAGTACAGA
>JBIPNF010000010.1:0-28133 GCA_044373885.1 Flavobacterium sp.
TAAAAAACAGAGGTATTAAAGCTGCTCCATTTATGATATTAAAAAAATCGGAATGTCCGACTTTGGTAGTTGAATTAGGATTTCTTTCTAATGAGAAAGACAGAAACTATGTGAATACTGAAAAAGGGCAAGCAGAAATTGCAAAAACCATTTTACAGTTTGTTTCTGAAATTAAATAAGAAATAGATGAATTTCTTCAATGATTCGGCTTCACAATTTGCCTCTTTCTTTACAACAGAAACGAATCTTTCTGAAAAAGAATTAGAAGACCTTAAAAAATAATTGACGTTCAACTTCAAAAAAAAAATCATGACCGACTTTCTAATAAAATCTTCGCTAAGTCTAACTGTTTTAATTTCGGTATATTTCCTTATTTTGGAAAACGAAAAAATGGCTGTTTTCAATAGATTCTATTTATTGTTCAGCATACTCTTTTCGTTTTCACTACCTTTTATAACCATCGAAGTTTTGGAAGCTCCATCAAATGTGATTCTCCAAGAAACCGTCTTCAGACCTGAAAACGTTATAATAGCTGTTGCGGATGATGCTGTCAATTATTTCAAAATAGTTTTTTGGATACTTTATGGAATTGGAGCCGCATTTTTCTTAATCCGATTTGTGAAAAACATCCATAACATCACTTCCAGAATAAAAAGAAATCCAATAGTAAAATATAATAATTCGAAATTGGTTTTATTGGATGAAAAAACACTTCCACATACTTTTTTAAACACGATTTTCATTAATAAGGAAGATTATGAAAATAGAAATATACAGGATGAATTATACACACACGAACTAACACACGTAACCCAAAAACATACTTTGGACATTCTCTTCATTGAAATAATTAAATGCATTTTTTGGTTTAATCCAATTTTGATTTTTTATAAAAAAGCAATCCAACTCAACCACGAATTTCTTGCTGATGAAAAAGTAGTGAATTCCTTTAATAATATCCCAGTTTATCAAAGCTTACTTTTATCAAAAGCAAACGAAAAACAACCGTATTACTTGGCCAGTAATTTAAATTATTTAGTAACCAAAAAACGATTAATTATGATGAGTAAAAAAACGCCCATTTCAATTGCAATTCTTAAAAAAGTTGCTTTAACACCTGTTATTGCTGGACTTATTTTCTTTATGTGTGTAAAAAGTGTAGCACAAGAAAAAGAAAATATAACCAAAAACAAGATTTCTGACTCAAAGGAAATAGAAGTCATAAGCTATTTTGACAACACCACTTTTAAAATAACAAATAATGAGGGTGTCGTTGTAGCTGAAAAAAAATTCAATGAATTGACAACAGAAGAAAAACGAAGAATCCCGCCACCTCCGCCACCGATGCCGCCTAAACCCATTTATTCTAAAAATGAAGTAAAAAAATATAGGGAACAGAAAAGCCTTGAGAAAGTTATTGAGATTAAAACAAGTGACGAACCGCAATCAGAAACTCTCGAAGACATCATAAAACCAAGTTTTCCTGGTGGAATGGGATTGTTTTATAAATATGTGGGTAACAATTTTAAAATCCCTGAAAATTTTAAGGGAAGTGGTAAAATCTATTTAAAATTCTTTATTGAAAAAGATGGTAGTATTACAGAAATTGAAATTATCAGAGATCTGGGATTTGGTCTTGGAGCCGAAGCGGCACGGATTCTAAAGGAATCTCCAAAATGGATTCCTGGACAAGTAAATGGAAAGCCAACTCGAATGATTTATAGTTTGCCAATTACGATTAATTCAAATATATAAATAAAAAAGCGGAAACTTTATTTCCGCTTTTTTTGTATTAATTTACGAAAGTGGTTTAAAATTCTATGAATTTGTCGCAGCTCTTGCGAGCGTATCGCTCGTTCCCAATAATGACCTGTCCCAAAAATTTTACACAAAAACGTAAAATACAGATAGACATTCAAAATACAACATCAACTAAATTTAATATTTAATTAAATTTGTTTCTTAAAAAGGAAACTTATATCTTTGTAGAGAATATTTTAAAAGCCTATAAATGCAATATAAGTTCAATGTTGAATTTCTCGAACCAGTAATAGAATTTTTGGAAAGTTTAGATCAAAAGTCAAGAGAAAAAATACTTTACAATATTTGGAAGTCAAGAAGTGTAAATGACGCCGAATTATTTAAAAAACTAAAAGGGGAAATTTGGGAATTTAGAACTTTATACAATAAGCAATATATCAGGTTATTCGCTTTTTGGGATAAATCTGATAAACAAGATACAATTGTAGTTTCTACAAATGGATTTTTAAAGAAAACAGACAAAACGCCATTAGTAGAAATTGAAAAAGCCGAAGCTTTGAGAGTGAAATATTTTAACGAAAAAAAATAATAGTATGAAAACCTATAGTTTAGACGAAGTAACCGATAAATTCGTTGGGAAAAAAGGCACTCAAAACAGAGATGCTTTTGAAAATGAATTGAAACTGGAACTTATTGGTCAGACAATAAAACAAATTAGAAAAAACAGAAATTTAACACAAGAGCAATTAGGAGAATTAGTTGGCGTAAAAAAAGCACAAATTTCTAAAATAGAAAATAGTTTAACAGACGCAAGATTTGAAACCATAATGAAAGTTTTTAAGGCATTAAATGCAAAAGTTAATTTCAACGTCGAGCTTATAAATTAAGGATTTCCATGCTCGTAACCTCCAAGAAAAATAATTATGACAAGATTTCCGAGTTCCTTGCTATGAAAGTTTTAATTTTTGTTTTGAGAAATCTTACATCTAAAATCTGAAGCTTGCGTAAGGGGGTGAAGTGTAAAGCCCACAGGCAAGTGTAGCGAAAGCGGAACTTGGCGAGGACTTGCAACGAAACACCCGACCGAGTTTAGTAAAGATTTTCTCGTTAATAAAAAAGTTCTAAACGAGGGCACGCCCAAATAAATAACTAGGTGTCTAATCCTAAAATTTCTGTTTGCAATTTTTTTGTCAAACTTTTGAAAACCAACTCATAGGAATGGTCAATCAATTCCTTGATAAGGGAATCGGGAACGTCACGGTTGATTTCTATGGTGTTCCAATGGATTTTGCTCATGTGCCAACCGGGTTTTATGTCGCCGTATTGCGCCCGTAATTCTTCTGCATAATCAGGATTGCATTTCAAATTTACGGACGGTGTTCCTTTTTCCCATTCTTTTAATGAAGACAATGCAAACATTTTTCCTCCAACTTTGAACACCAAAGTTTCTTGGTCAAAAGGAAAATGCTCGGTAACACCTTTTTTGGAAAGGCAATATTCATAAAAGATTTCTAAGTTCATTGTTTAATTGCAAATAAAATAGGTTTGCTTGGACTTGCATCGTTTTCAAAAGGTGCAATCTGTAAATTCAATAAATAGCTTCCGTCTTTTACCGCATCATTTACAAAAATCATTTCTGTAATGGTGGAATTTATGCGGGCATCGGCATTCAAATTAACAACATCTTTCACATTCCAAAAGGCTTTGTGTGCCAATAATTTTCCTTGATCGTGTTCTTTGTCGACACTTGGCAAATCAATTAGCAAATGTTGGATGCCGCTTTCACGGATGAAAGTTGCAGCGTCTTCAGACAAATACGGTGGATTGGTATTGGAATATTTCTTCGATAATTTCTCGGAATTGTTTGGCAATGTTCGGATGATAATGGCTTCGGGCGACGTTCCGTTTAACGCATTTTCAATTTGAATTTTTGTAATTACCAAGTCGTCATTTTGTAATTCTGGATGTACGGAAATCAATTCTGCCAAAAAGAAAAACTGCTTTAAGGATTGATTTATCGAATAAAATTCTTTGGTAATGTGCCCCAAACATTCCGTATGTGTTCCATGTCCGTGTGGATTAAAGAAGATATTATTGAAATTTGTCGAAGAACTTCCCTCGGAAACTTTACCAATCCAATCGCCAAAAACTACGGGTTCAATTACGGGTTTTTCAATATACCACGCAATCGGATTTTCATCGGTATTGGACAATGAAATGGAAATATCAATTGGTTTTGATAAGTCAACTTCGAAATTATTTATTTTTGCTATCATTTATGCTGAACTTGTTTCAGCATCTTACCAACGTAACGAAGTCTTGTTGATTAGATACTTTATTATAACTCCAAATATAAATCTTTTAATTCGGGATTTAAAACTTTTACCAAATTCCATTTCCATTCTTTATGCCAATTCTTCAATTGTTTTTCTCTCGCAAAGGCATCTTTATAATCCCCAAATTCTTCAAAATAAATTAGAATTGTTGCATTATACTTTTTTGTAAAAACTGCTCCTGTACGATTATTATGGCATTCAATTCTGTTTTTTAAATTCTTTGTAGCTCCAACATATAAAACTGAAAAATTTTTATTGGTCGTTATATAAATATATCCTTTAATCATAACTCTTTTTCTTAAGTTCAATTTTATTAAAGATGCTGAAACTAGTTCGGCAGATGTTGAAACTAGTTCGACAGATGCTGAAACTAGTTCAGCATAAATAAATCTGATGCAATTCCATCTGTCAAAAACTTTCCTTTTTTTGTAGGCTTTAAAACGTTATCATCAATAAAAACCAAATCGTCATTCAAAAATTTCTGAACTTGTTTCATCAAATAATCAGCATAAATACTTCCAAAATCCTTTTCTATTTTATCCAATGAAACGCCCCAAATGGTTCGTAATCCTGTCATTATATATTCGTTATACCGATCTGTAATTGTTAGAATTTCTTCTTCATTTGGAAGTTGGTTTTCTTGTAAAGCTTTTATATAAAGGGAATTATTAGAAACATTCCAACTTCTGGAAATGCCATTATAACTGTGTGCGGAAGGTCCAATTCCGATGTATTTTTTGCCAAGCCAATAGGACGAATTATTTTTTGAAAAGTAAGTTGACTTTCCAAAATTCGATAATTCATAATGTATAAAGTCATTTGCTTCAAGCTGTTCTACCAAAATAGAAAAATGCTCTTGTGCGATATCATCATTTGGTTTTTCAATTTTTCCAGTCTGGATTAATTTGTACAAAGCGGTTTTAGGTTCGACTGTTAAAGCATAACTCGAAATATGCGGAACACCAAAAGACAAGGCTGTTTCGATGTTTTTTTTCCATTTTTCATTGCTCATTCCAGGAATTCCATAAATCAAATCGAGCGAAATGTTATCGAAATATTGAGTAGCTATTTCCAAACATTTTTTGGCTTCAGCCGAATTATGCGCGCGGTTCATCAACTTTAAATCGTCCTCAAAAAAGGATTGAATTCCAATGCTCAACCGGTTGATATTTGTTTGTGAAAATTCAATAATTCGTTCCTCAGTTAAGTCATCAGGATTGGCTTCAATTGTAATTTCAGGGTTTTCGATAACAGAATAATGCTTATAAACGGTTTCAATCAGAAATCTTAAATCGGTAACTTGCAATACAGAAGGCGTTCCTCCACCAAAATAAATAGTTTCAACTATTTCTTTCCCAAACTCACTTTTTCGCAACTTTAATTCATTGGCAATAGCCAAAACCATCTCCTCTTTCTTCTTCATGGAAGTCGAAAAATGAAAATCACAATAATGGCACGCTTGCTTGCAAAAAGGGATGTGGATGTAGATTCCGCTCATTGATTTGAAAATTGATTAATTTGAAAATGAAACATAATCTTCAAATTATTTAATTCTGCCTTCATTCTGTTTCACAAAAGCATCCCAACCCGTGTAACTTTTTTCACCAACTGTTTTTCCTGAATTGAAAAAATGACAAACAGCCGCCGCCAATCCATCCGTGCTGTCTAAGTTTTTAGGCAATTCTTTAAGTCCTAAAAGTTGCTGCAGCATTTTGGCAACTTGCTCTTTGGTCGCATTTCCATTTCCAGTAATGGCCATTTTTATCTTTTTGGGTTCGTATTCTGTAATAGGAATGTCGCGTGAAAGTCCAGCCGCCATTGCAACCCCTTGCGCTCTTCCTAACTTCAACATCGATTGAACGTTCTTACCGTAGAAAGGGGCTTCAATAGCAATTTCGTCAGGGTGATGCGTTTCGATTAACTCAATAGTGCGTTCAAAAATGATTTTTAGTTTTTGGTAATGGTTGTCGTATTTGGACAATTGCAACTCATTTAATTGCAAAAATTCCATTTTCTTACCGATAACTTTTATCAAACCAAAACCCATAATGGTCGTTCCGGGATCAATTCCTAATATGATTCTCTCTTTTATCAATTTTGAATTCGTTTCAGTGTTTATTTATTACTTTAGCCCATTATTAAAACTTTTACAAATTTGCCCTTTTTAGGGCTGGGCAATATGATTTCAATTTCTCACAAAGCTAAACAATTACTTGTTCTTTTAATCAAACTTTTGATTGTTGGTGGTGCATTTTATTTTATTTATAATCAATTAGCCCATAATGATAAATTAAACTGGGTGCTTTTTGTAGAAAAATTCAACAAGAATCAATCGGTTCTTGGAATTGCAATCCTACTTTCATTGAGTGTTTTGAATCGGTTTTTCGAGATTTTGAAATGGCAGAATTTGGTTTCTTACATTCATAAAATAACATTGTTTGATGCTACAAAACAAGTTTTAGGAGCTTTGACCGCCGGATTATTTACACCCAACGGAATTGGAGAATATGCAGGAAAAGCGTTGTTTTTTGACAAATTCCAAGCAAAGAATATTGTATTTCTAAATTTGATTTGCAATGGAATCCAGGTTATTATCAGTATGCTATTTGGGCTTTTGGGTCTTTGGTATTTAGGCTTTGGCAAATGGGTTTTACTTCTTTTGACAATACTTCTTGGGTTTTTAGTTTTAGGTTTCGGATTAAAGAAAGTAAAAATTAAAGGGTATTCCATTGAAAAAATCCTTTCTAAAATCAGTGAAATTCCGAAAAAAATTCATCGAAAAAACAGTTATTTAGCAGTGTGTCGCTACTTGATTTTTTCACATCAATACTATTTACTGTTTCTAGCTTTTGATGTACAATTGCCCTATTTCACTTTGATGGCAACCATTGCCGCGGTTTACTTTTTAGCCTCTTCCTTGCCTACATTTCAGTTTTTAGATTTTGCAGTAAAGGGAAGTGTTGCCGTTTATTTCTTTGGATTATTGGGTGTCAACGAATGGATTGTCATTTTTATAAGTACTTTGATGTGGTTTTTAAACGTAGTTTTACCAGTACTTATTGGAAGTTATTTTGTACTTAATTTTAAATCGAAATGGAAAAAGTAATTATTCTATTTTTAAAATAACAGGCAATACAAATTGCGTTTTTACAGGAATACCACGTTTAATTGCTGGGTGAACTTTTGGAAAATCAACTAATCTTGCATGTAAAATACTGTCAATTTTAATGGTATCGTAAGCGATGCTGTCTTTTGAAAATTGAGGTTCAAATTTCATCGTAGCATTTGCAAAAATGGTCACTTTTACTTCAATAGTATCCAATTCCGGATACAAAATAGACAACGTGTCTACACTTAATTTATCTTGGATGGTTTGGGTTAGAAATGCAAAGAAACACTGTTTTTGCATGGTTTGATCTTTGATTTTTTCACACTCAGAAAAGGACGGAAATTCATCCACTTCATTCCAATTGATGGCTTTCATTTCTTTATCTAATAATTCTTTTTTCGACGGCACTTCATTACCAAAATACTGGCAAGAAGAAATCATAAAAAGTAGAAGTAAAGCAATTGCTTTTTTCATAGTTGATTGAAAAATTAATAAATCAAAATTAAGGAATTATTATTAGTGTGAACAAAATTTGTCTAAAAAAGTAAAACCCTCAAGGATTTGAGGGCTTTTACAAATACATTTTCATAGAACCTATTTTACAATACGTTTTTTTATCTCCTTAAAATTAGTATCTGTTGTAACTTCAATGAAATAAATTCCTGGATTTACCGAAGATAAATTTACTGTTTCTGTTGCAATTGAGGTGTTTGGTTTTTTTCTGTGAAATTAAGTATTTCACAATTGGCGGCTTGACTTTTTAAAACTTAAATACCCTCCCATAAAAATTCCTAACACTAACAATGAAACTAAATAATCATCAATTGGTGCACCTGGGTCACCAGTTGGAGCTGCAGGAGACGACTCAATTTCCGGATTAGAATAGGTGTCGGTATCTGCTTTCAAGGAAATACTACTCATTAATAGCAGTGTAAATAGTAGTGTCTTTATATATGTTTTCATAATTGTATTATTATTGTTTTATCAACTTAACTGAATACTCTTTTTTCTGATCGTCTGTTAAGTTTAGTATGTATACCCCATTTGGAAGTGTATTTTTTATTTCTAAAGCATATAAAGAAGTGTCTCCAATATATTTAATAGTCCCTTTATCTAGAACTTGACCTACAACATTAGATATAGAATAATTATAATTTCCTTCAGGCTTACCATCAAAATTTATATTGATGTTACTGCCGTTAAATGGATTTGGCGAAACACTAATTGAACTCTTTATTGAAGAATTATTTGAAAGCACAGTTCCAAAAACAATTCTAAACCTGTTGCCTGAACTTTGTGCATCTGAAGTAGTTGTAAATTGATATTCTGCAACCGTACCGTCTAAAGTTATTGGCAAAGAAGTATTTGTAAACAAATCCTCTAGTGTAGCATTCAAACCAACATTTACAAATTGCTCTGTATTAATCGAAAGCTTGTATTGTGCGTCAACTGAAGTTTCACTTATACTCAAATTAATAGAATCTTGAGTAGCAGGAAGCGCTCTGTGTTCAGCCATTAAGGCAATTCCATTATTCTGAATTGTAATGTTATCAGTAGAATTAAACATTTTTACAGCATCTTGTGCGTCAACATTGTTTGATGAATTAGAATCAAAAAGAACCAATGCGGCATCAAACGGTTGCCATTGTGTTTGAATTTGTTTCGATAAATTTACTCTCAATAATTCAGGATTTGTTGCATTTCTATCAAATAAACCATTATCAACAACAGTAGCTTTATGACTTTCTGATATAATAAAATCAGAAGAAATAGTAGGTTTTACAAAGAAGGCCTGTCCACTTTGAATGGGCTGTCCTGAAGTATAACTTCCAGAAACGTTACTGTATGCTGATCCTGAATAAACAACATATCCTCCATAAGAACCCAATTGAGGATCCCAAACCCAAATGTTAGTAAAATTAGCATTGTCAGTTAAAATAGCGCTTGAACTAATTGGACTTGCGTAGGGATTTCCAATAAACGAATATTGGGTTGAAGAAAGATTTGAATAAGTCTGAGTTCCTGTAATCAATTGTCCGTTTGCTTTCAATGTAGTAGCTGTTGCGCCAGAAGCAATATTTGAACTTCCAAAAGGCCCTGTAATAAAAGTCATAAAAGCATTGTTAATTGTAGAAGAAAATAATGTTCCAGAAGCAATAGGCATGGATACTCCCGACCAAGAATCATTCGCATTATAGGTTAATAAATTATAATTTGGTGCCATTTGGATATCCCAATTTGTTGTAGGACCAAAAACCAACATTCCTGTGGCGTTTGAAACACCAGATTGACCACCATTCATCCAATTAGAATGAACAGAAGAATTAAACCCACCAATCAATGGAGCCGTGATAGCTCTCCATGCTCTTTTAGCAGGTATGTATCTTTCAACAGTTACCTTTGTAGCTCCTGTTAATGTTCCCGTAACTTGTCCAAGAGTACCTGTTCCAGAACTGGTAGACTTTATGGTTACTGATTTTCCGCCAAAATCTGCAATTCCAGCAATTGTTAGTCTTGATAGCGCATCAATTGTTAAAGTACCTGTTCCTGACAACGTTAATTTTTGTCCTGCTGCTAGGGTAAAGTTAGTATCTAATATGGTGTTATTTGAAGCATTAGAATCAATAACTATATTATCGGTAGAAGCTGGTAACGAGCCAGTTGACCAGTTACCTCCTGTATTCCAAGAACTACTTACGGTACCAGTCCATGTTGCAGTTGCATTTGCTTTTTCCGAAAAAGAAGTTGTTGTTGTGCTGTATACTGGCGCATTAAAACAATTAGTTGTAATTGAAGAAAATACCCAGTAATAATAGGTTGCATTGGCTGTTAATCCTGTTGATGTCCAGGAACCAGCAGTAGTATTAACATATTCTATATAGCCAATTGCATCACTTCCAACTGTATAGGTTATCCCGTTAACAGGAATAGGCTGTGTGTTTGCTGTAGTTCGAACCACTAGATAACCTTCTGGTGCATTTGAAAGTGCCGCTGTAAATATTCCTGAAATAGAATTTATTGAGGTGGCAGTAGTTGAAGCAGTAGCCGCTAAGCTTGTAGATGGATTACATTCTAAACTAATTGGCCCTTGTTTCAAGGAGTTGCCACTATTACAAGAGGCTGCGCCATTTGCAGATACTCTATAATAATAGGTGCCAGTATTTGAAAGACCTGTTACTGCTTGGGAATTTGTGGTTACTGTAAAAGGAGGGTATATTGCATACATAGTAAGACTTGAGTTTGAAAACACTTCCAATGTATAATTTGTAGCGCCAGTTACTGCTGACCAATTTGCAGTAAATCCCGTATTAGTAATCGTTGTTGCTGAACTTGATGTAGGAACTGCAACACAAGTGCTAAATGAACCAAATAAAGGAGATACTAAATTATATTCTTTCGTACAAATTTGGGAAGTATTGAATGCATAGGTATAAAAATCATATACTGTATTTGATGAAAGATTTTCTATATATGAATAATTATTTGCTCCTGAATACCCAACTATTCCAGAACCTAAAACATCTCCCGCAGTATAACTTGTTCCATTTGTAGGTGCTGTAGCTGAAGTACCATTTGGGTAAACAACAGTTAAGTACCCTGTTGAAGCAATCGTAGTTGGTTGATATGAAAATGAAATTAAAGTAGAACCACTTCCAAATTGATAGTTAAAAGGCTGTGAAATAGGTACGCAAAGCAATGTTACAGAACTTGAATTTGACAACCCACTATCACAACTATTTGATCCAATCGCTTTTACCTTAAAATAATAAGTGGCCGAAGGTGTTAAACCTGTTGCCGTATACAAGTTGGTATTTGAAGTAAATGGCGATCCACTAATATGTTGCGTTAAATTTGAGTCAGAAAATATACTTATACTATAGCTTGTAGCGCCACTTACGGCTGACCAATTTGCAGTGAAACCTGACGAAGTAATTGAACTTACCGCATTTAATGAAGGCGTAGTTAAACAAGTTTGTTTGGATCCTGTTAATGGAGAGGTCACATTATAATTTATCAAACATGTTCCCGTTACATTATAGGCATATACATAAAAATCATAAATTGTGTTTTGAGTCAAACCTGTAATATTAATAGCGCTATAGCTTGTTCCTACATAAATTACCTTTCCTGTTCCTAATGTGGTACCTGCCGAATATGTAGTTTCATTTACTGGAGCTGTTGGAGTTGAACCGTGAGGATATTGCACTACAATATACCCAGATGGAGCAGGACTTACAGGCGAAAACGAAATACTAATTCCCGTTGCATAATTTAAATAGCCATTTATTTGTAGATTAGTAGGTTGCTGTGTTGGAGCACAAGGAACATAAGATGTTGTAACTGATACTACATTTGAATTGCCTGAAACCGCTCCAGTTGCAGTTGATCTCACTCTATAATAATAAATAGTTAAAGGCGATAATCCGGTTACTACTTTTGATGTCCCAGAAACGGTTAAATTATCATACCCACTAACTAAAGTTTGTGGAGTACTCCCTTTTATGATTATATCATCAATATTATTTTCCCCAGCATCTGTCAATGTCGAACCATTTACAGCAGTAGTCGATGTAATTAGCCAACGCAGGGACACCACCGCTAAATTTTCCATAGCAGATGGTAATGCTAAATCAGATAAAACTCCGGTTGTAAAGTTATCCGCGCAAATAATTGTGCCGCCCGAAATATCAATCCAGTTTTCTAGTCCGTTTTGACCTAAGGAATATTGTAGTTTATAATTTTTTGGTCCATTAGTGGTAGACCGTTGTTTCGACGACAATTTCATATTGTACATTGTTTGGGAGTTAAAATCAACTCGATAGTATTTTGTATCTAAACCATTATGCCAACCCGTTACTTTTTTTACTTGACCACCATTTCCTGATTCATTGGCAGAATTATACACTCCATTGCTAGTGTTTAAGTTAGTTACTGCATTATTAGAATTAGATAAAGCTGTATTAACATAATTTTGTTCCCCATTTTCAAAATCAAAGGTTACAAAGTTAGAATCAGGAGTATAATTAGTGAAAATAGTTGCCGAAGTAGCAACATCTATTTTATACCCAGTTGCTAAGGACTCAGACCCCCAATTGGCTGTAAATCCTGTAGCTCCAACTGAGGAAGCACTACTAGCGACTGGGGCTGAAATATTATTTGTATCAAACTCTACCTGACTACTATAAAATGTTCCTGCACTCGTAGTACAATACCCTTTAAAATAATAATGGGTTTGAATAGATAATCCAGTCAAATTTGCATAATAAACTCCTGTTCCTGAGCCAGAAGTAATGACACTATTTGCTGTTGTTGGATTTGGAGAAGTTCCATAAACAACGCCGCGTGCCGTAATTGGATTCGCTCCAACGCTTGAAATATTACATCCAATAGTTGCCGAAGTAGTGGTTACATTCGTTAAGCTTTGCCAATCAATAGTTGGTGCTGGAACTGCTATTGAAGTGACAGTTACATTATCAATTGCGAATGGGCCAGGGTAAGAGCTTAGTATTCGAAAATCACATTTCCATCTAAATTTTATGGTGACAACCCCTCCAACATAGGGAAATAAGCCAATGGTTTTGTTGGCATAAGCTGAACTATTGGTAAACTCACCATAGGCTTCAGAGTTATTCACCTGTGGATCCATATAACTTATTAATATATCACTTCCACCTGTATTGATCCATACGTCTCCATAATCGAGGTCAAGATTTCCCAAAGATTTCCAATCAAATTTTAATTCTGCATTACTAATACCCCTTAAATCAACTTGAAAACTAGCATAAGTTTGAGAGTAACCAATTGGGTCTTGCGAAGTTGAATAGGTATTAGAAACACCATTGTTGTTTGAAACATACAGTCCTTTAGACCCTCCGTTTTTAGTGGCGGTTCCAACTACCCATTTATTTGGAGTACTTGATTCCAAGGTCCATTCGGAAGTGCTTCCTTCAAAATTTTGAGAGTAAGGCAAAGTGACGGCATTAGTAGTTCTGGAATGGGATACTACTTGAGCCCAATTTGCATTTGAAAATAAAAATACAAATAGTAAAGAAAGGATGTTTTTGAGGGACATTATTTTCATAATAAAAAATTTTCACAAAAATATTATGAATCATTTATTACTTATTTTTAATAGAAGGTAAAAAAGTCCAAACTACCTAAAAATGGACTAATTTAGAAACTGAACTAGTTAATGTTTGAAATAAACAGGAACAAATGTTAAAAATATACCGCTTTTTGAATAAAAAAAAATAAATTTGCTACTAAATTCCTCAATAATGCCAATAAATACAAACTTAATCAACCTCTTCTATTTGGGTAGCGCTTGCTTTTCCTTTCTTGCCTCTTTATTATTATGGAAAAATTCTAAAAACTATAATAATCTTGCTAATAAAGTTTTATCACTTTTTTTCTTTGCAATTGGATACAGTATTTTTGGCTATTTATTAATCGTTTCTGAATGGATTGTTTACGTGCCATTATTGTACAAAACCCCTTTGCCGTTTGGTTATTTAATTTATCCTTCACTCTATTTATATATTCAATTAATTCTAACCAATAAAACTTCAATTTCAAGAAAAAACTGGTTGCATTTTATTCCATTTTTCATAGCAATAATAGATTTATTGCCATTTTACTTTATGCCGTTAAAGGATAAAAACAGTATACTATCAAATTTACTTCACGAATTTTCAAACACCTATTTAGTAGATTCTGGATTTTTACCCGCATGGACTCATTATGTGTTTAAACAATTACAGTCTTTTATATATCTCCTATTAATATGGAAATTATTATATAAAAATAAGGTTTTCAAAAAAATAATTTCACAAGATTTAGCCATTACATCTCAAATAAATCAAGTAAAAAATTGGTTGATTACAATTAGTGCCTGGATGACGTTATCGTATATAACGTTCTTAATTTTTATGGGATTTACTATTTTAAATCCTAATTATCAAATTACAGGAATTTTTACAGAATTGACTTCAGTAGTTTCCTCCTTTTCAATATTTGCATTATGCTTACATGTTTTTTTTCATCCCAATGTATTGTATGGGTTTATTAATTTTGAGATGGGAGAAAAATTCACCCATTTAAATTTAATTGACATTGAATTAAGTGAGGTTGAAATAAAACCAACAATTAGTGTAGAAAAATGGGTTTTCTTAGAAAAACTAATACTTGAAAAAGAATATTTTAAAAAACAAGGAATGTCAATCGAGCGTTTGTCAATCGAGTTAAATATTTCAAGTAGACAGTTGTCGTTTTGTGTTAATTATTATAAAAAAATGAAATTTCAAGATTATATCAATTCACTTCGTCTTGAATTTGTAATTTTAGAATTCAAAAATGGAACCCTAGAAAACAACACAATCGAAGCAATTGGTTCTAATGCAGGCTTCGGAAGTCGATCTTCCTTTTTTTCAGTTTTTAAAAAACAAATGGGATGCACGCCATTAGAATATATTAGGGCACAATCAATCCAAAAATAGCGAGAAAAATAATTGAGATCTTAAAGGAAAAACCTCTGATTTCTCAGAGGTATTTGTACCCGAAGCCGAGCAAAATAAAAAAAGTTTGACTCCGCCTACGAAAACGAAAAAAGCCCTGATTTCTCAGAGGTTTTTGTACCCGAAGCCGAGCAAACCAAAAAAGTTTGACTCCGCCTACGAAAACGAAAAAACCCCTGATTTCTCAGAGGTTTTTGTACCCGAAGCCGAGCAAACCAAAAAAGTTTGACTCCGCCTACGAAAACGAAAAAACCCCTGATTTCTCAGAGGTTTTTGTACCCGAAGCCGGAGTCGAACCGGCACGGTTTCCCACAGGTGTTTGAGACCAGCGCGTCTACCAATTCCGCCATTCGGGCTTGACAGACAATAAATAATTGTAACTAAACAATTATTTAAACGCAATAAAAGAAGAAATTGCTATAAAACAATCCTCAATTCCTTTAACACGGTGCAAATGTAAATAATAAATTTACATTTATTATATAAAATACTCTAAATTTTTCTTTCAGAGTTCAATTTTATTACTAAATTTGCACCTCGGTAAAACGACACACAACTAACTAACTACACCCGAGACATTTATATAGATCTAGACTAAATCAACGATTAAGCCTAGTACTGCTGAATGTGTCGGAATAAAACAACAAAGTAAAATGTCACATCAAGAACCAGAAGCAAAAATATTTGCGTGTTCCCAAAGTGTATATTTAGCGGAACAAATAGCCGAAAGGTACGGAATTCCTCTAGGTAAAGTTACGTTCTCAAAATATAGTGATGGAGAATTCCAGCCTTCTTATGAAGAATCTATTAGAGGATTACGCGTTTTTATCGTTTGCTCGACTTTTCCAAGTGCAGATAATCTCATGGAATTGTTGCTTATGATAGATGCAGCAAAAAGAGCTTCGGCGAGACATATTACTGCTGTTATTCCTTACTTTGGTTGGGCAAGACAAGACAGGAAAGACAAGCCAAGGGTTCCGATTGGAGCAAAATTAACAGCAAAGTTATTAGAAACTGCTGGTGCTACAAGAATTATGACTATGGATTTGCATGCAGATCAAATACAAGGATTCTTTGAAAAACCAGTAGATCATTTGTTTGCTTCAACAATATTTTTGCCTTATGTGAGAAGTTTAAATTTAGAAAATTTAACCATTGCTTCTCCTGATATGGGCGGTTCAAAAAGAGCGTATGCGTATTCTAAATTTCTACAGTCAGATGTAGTAATTTGTTACAAACAAAGAAAAATCGCTAATGTTATCGACACAATGGAGTTGATTGGCGAAGTCAAAGGCAGAAATGTTGTTCTTGTTGACGACATGATTGATACCGGAGGCACATTGGCGAAAGCCGCAGATTTAATGATAGAAAAAGGAGCACTTAGCGTTAGAGCAATTTGCACCCACGCTATTTTATCTGGAGATGCATACGAAAAAATTGAAAACTCGAAATTACTCGAGCTCATAGTTACCGATTCAATTCCATTGAAAAAGGAATCAAAGAAAATAAGAGTAGTGAGTTGTGCTCCTCTTTTTGCAGAAGTAATGCAAATGGTACAAAACAACACTTCCATTAGTGGAAAATTTTTAATGTAAGCCATTGCGAGGAACGAAGCAATCTCATTAATAAAGCTAAAAGCCAAGTGCTAAAAGCTTAAAAAGCAGTATTTTTTTATTAACTATATATATTTACAATGAAATCGATTACAATTAAAGGATCAGAAAGAGAAAGCGTGGGAAAAGTTGCGACTAAAGCCTTACGTAATGCTGGAGCGGTTCCTTGCGTGTTATACGGAGGAGATCAACCAGTACATTTTTCAGCAGATGAAAGAGCATTCAAAAGCTTGGTTTACACTCCAAACGCACACACAGTTGTGATTGAAGTAGCAGAAGGTAAATCTTTCAATGCAATTTTACAGGACATTCAAGTGCATCCGGTTACAGACAAGATTTTACACATTGACTTCTTTCAATTATTTGATAACAAAGAAATCACTATGGAAGTTCCTGTTCAAATTACAGGTGTTTCTCCAGGTGTATTATTAGGTGGTGTTTTACGTTTAAACACTCGAAAATTAAAAGTTAAAGCGTTGCCAAAAAATCTTCCTGATTTTATTGAGGCTAACATTTCTGGACTTGAAATGGGAAATAAATTGTACGTTACGAAACTTGTTTCTGACAAATACAAATTAATTCACCCAGACAACACTGTTGTTTGTCAAGTAAGAATTTCTCGTGCAGCTATGAAAGCAGCTCAAGAAGCAGCAAAAGCAGCGAAAGCTCCTGCAGCGAAAAAGAAAAAATAATAATTTTCGAAATACTCAAGAAAGCATCAGTTTTACAACTGATGCTTTTTTTTTGGAGCTATTTCCCGCTGTCATTCCAATCCGCATTGTTGTTCGTGCCTCACAAAAACACGGGATTTTCCCTTCCATCGGGGCTAAAACACATTTTACTTTTAAAAAGTACTTATCAAAAAGTACTTCATCCATCATTTTCAATAAATTCAGCATATTAGCAGTATAGCTTCTGTTCCATTTCAAATAATTACGTTGCTTTTTTCCTATTGAAATGAATACAATCTATAGAAATCATTTGACTTTAGAGCATAAAAAAACCGTTCAGATTTGAACGGTTTTCTATATTTAATAAAATAGCCTAAACTATTTATAAAGATTTTAATGAATGTTACATTCAGAAAAGTGATTAATAACCACCTCTGTTTCCACCACCGCGATTGTCTCCACCACGACTGTTTCCACCACCATATCCACCACGTGAATCTCCACCACGGCTATTGCTGTTAAAACTTCTTCTTTCACCTTCTGGTTTTGGCTCAGATTTGTTTACTACAATTGCACGCCCTTGAACAGTAGCACCATTCAATTCATCGATAGCTTTTTGAGCATCGTCGTCATTTGACATTTCAACAAATCCAAATCCTTTACTTCTTCCAGTAAATTTATCAGTAATAATTTTTACAGAATCAACTGTTCCATAAGCCTCGAAAGACTCTCTTAAATCTGCTTCCTCAATACTAAAAGGAAGACTTCCAACGAAAATATTCATATATTCAAATTTTTAATAATTCATCAAATGTAGTTTAAATATATTCTAATACACTATCTATTAGATTATTTATGATAAATTTAAAGAAAATCGCAAAATCAGCCAAATTTGAAACAAGTTGTTTCTTGTTAATAAAAGTAATTTGAATCCATTTTATTATTTAATTACCTTTGTAAAAAATAATTCTTGATTTCAACAACTGACATATTCAGCATTTCCAACCCAAAACAATTTGAAAAAATTGCGCTTAAAGTGTTTCGTTTTCAATATGAAAATAATTTAGTTTACAAGGAATTTTGCACCCTAATGAACACTAATGTCCAAGAAGTGAAATCATTACAACAAATTCCATTTCTACCAATCCAATTTTTTAAAAGTCATACTGTAGTTTCAAATAAAAATTCTTTTCAGGAAACATTTACCAGCAGTGGAACTACCGGAAATATTACAAGCCGTCATTATGTTACCGATATCTCATTATACGAGGAAAGTTATCAAAAAGGATTTGCACAATTTTACGGAAATATAGAAGATTATGTAATCTTAGCACTACTTCCCTCCTATTTAGAACGCGAAGGATCTTCCTTAATATATATGGTTAAAGATTTAATTGCGAAAACAAACAACCCCGAAAGTGGATTTTACCTCCACAATCACGAGGCTTTAATTGAGAAGTTAATCGCACTAGATGCATCCGGCCAAAACGTAATATTAATTGGCGTTACTTATGCCTTATTAGATTTAATAGAAAACCATCCGTTTCAATTAAAAAATACTTTTATAATGGAAACAGGCGGGATGAAAGGAAAACGCAAAGAAATGATTCGAGAAGAATTACACGAACAACTTTGCAAAGGTTTTGGTGTTTCAGCAATTCATTCTGAATATGGAATGACCGAATTATTATCGCAAGCGTACTCTCTAGGCGAAGGTGTTTTTGAATGCCCTTCATGGATGCAAATTTTAATTCGAGATGCCGAAGATGCTTTGACTTATGTCGAAAACGGAAAAACAGGTGGAATAAACGTCATTGATTTGGCCAATATTAATTCCTGTTCTTTCATTGCAACCCAAGATTTAGGCAAAAAAAATCCCAACAACTCTTTTGAAGTATTGGGACGTTTTGACAATTCTGATATTCGAGGTTGTAATTTGATGGTTATTTAAAAAGTTGATTCGGTTATTTGTTTTATCGGTTAACTAAAATTTCGATTAAAAAATTCAATATTTAAACAATTTTCCAATTCAACAGTTCACCGATTAAACAATTAATCAATTACCCAACTAAACCACTCGAATTACAAAATAATTTTTCTTTCCGCTTTGCAATAGCACAAACTGATTGTTAATTAAATTTGCATTAGTAAACACAAATTCTTCCGTAACTTTTTCTTTATTTACAGAAATTGAATTGGCAACTAATGCTCGTCTTGCCTCGCCATTTGATTTAAAAAATCCCGTTTTTTCGTTCAAAACATCAATGATATTTATTCCTGCTTCAATTTCTTGTCTTGCAATATTTGCTTGAGGAACACCGTCAAAAACTTCTAAGAAAGTAGCTTCGTCTAATTGTTTCAAATCTTCAGAAGTTGCATTTCCAAATAAAATATTGGATGCTTTTATAGCATTTTCTAAATCTTCTGCTGAATGAACCATTACCGTAATTTCTTCTGCCAAACGTTTTTGTAACAACCGCAAATGTGGTGCTTCTATATGTTTTTGGGTTAAAACTTCGATTTCTTCTTTCGATAAGAACGTAAAAATCTTAATGTATTTTTCCGCATCAACATCCGATGTATTCAACCAATATTGGTAAAATTTATAAGGCGAAGTTCGAGCAGAATCCAACCAAATATTCCCGCCTTCTGATTTTCCAAATTTAGTTCCATCCGCTTTTGTGATCAACGGACACGTCAAAGCATACGCCTTTCCACTTGCTATTCTACGAACTAATTCCGTTCCTGTGGTGATATTTCCCCATTGATCGCTCCCACCCATTTGTAATGTACATTGTTTTTCCCTGTACAAATGCAAAAAGTCATATCCTTGAACCAATTGATACGTAAACTCTGTAAATGACATTCCTTCAGAAGCTTCGGAAGACAAACGTTTCTTCACGGAATCTTTCGACATCATATAATTTACGGTAATGTGTTTTCCAATATCGCGAATAAAATCAAGAAAAGAAAAGTTCTTCATCCAGTCGTAATTATTCACTAATTCTGCTGCGTTTGAAGCATTCGAAGTAAAATCTAAAAAACGAGCCAATTGCCCTTTTATAGCTTCTTGATTGTGACGCAAAGTCGGTTCATCCAATAAATTTCTTTCATTAGATTTTCCTGATGGATCACCAATCATTCCAGTCGCACCACCTACTAATGCAAGCGGTTTATGTCCAGACAATTGAAAATGTTTCAATAACATCACGCCAACCAAATGACCAATATGTAATGAATCCGCAGTTGGATCAATTCCCACATACGCAACCCGCATCTGTTCCATCAAATGTTCTTCAGTTCCTGGCATAACATCGTGAAGCATTCCTCTCCAAGTCACTTCTTCAATAAAATTCTTCATTTTTTTAACAATTTCGACAAAGATAGTAATTCATAAAGCAATGACAATATCAATGGCAATTTCAATAGCAATTTCAATCAAAATAAAAACACAATCACAAAAATAACTATATTTACAAAATGATATTAGTTACTGGCGCAACAGGTTTAGTGGGTTCTCATTTGGCACTTCAATTAATTGAAAATGGCGAAAAAGTTCGAGCTATTTATAGAAATTCAACTTCTATAATGGCAACGAAATCATTATTTGAATTATACGAAAAAGGCAGTTTATTTGAAAAAATTGAATGGATTCAAGCCGACATTACCGATGTTCCTTCTTTAGAAATCGCTTTCGCAAATGTCGATTCGGTATTTCATTGTGCTGCTTTGATTTCATTTGACCCAAAAGACGAAGCACTTCTGCGAAAAACTAACATTGAAGGAACAGCAAATATTGTAAATTTTTCTATTGCAAAGGGTGTCAAAAAACTGTGTTATGTTAGTTCGATTGCCGCTTTGGGCGATTTGAAAGAACATGAAACTAGGATTACCGAAGCAACCAAATGGAATCCAGAAAAGCCACATAGTGATTACGCGATTTCAAAATATGGTGCCGAAATGGAAATTTGGCGTGGTCAACAAGAAGGATTGAAAGTAGCTGTTTTAAATCCTGGAATTATTCTTGGACCTGGTTTTTGGAACAAAGGAAGTGGTGTGCTTTTTTCGGCTGTTGCCAATGGGCTGCCGTTTTATACCAAGGGATTTACTGGGTTTGTGACCGTTTCTGATGTTGTAGATGTATTGATTTTAGCAATGAAAAAAATGGAAGAAAATGAAAATAATAACGGACAACGCTTTGTAATTATTGAAGACAACTATTCCTATGAAACGATTTTGAATGCTATTGCTGAAGCATTGGAAGTCAAAAAACCTAAATTTTATGCGCCAAAATGGGTTACAGGAATTGCCTGGAGATTGAATTGGATTACTTCAGAAATATTCCATCAAAAAAGGAAAATGTCTAAAGATTCAGCTCGTTCAAGTCATTCAACCAGCTTGTATTCTAATGAAAAAGTGAAAGCTGTTTTTGGATTTCAATTTAAAAAAACCACTGATTACATCAATGAAATTGTAGCTTTACAATCAGAAAAAATTATTTGATTGATTGGTCACTTGTTTCAAGTTTTGAAGTATTTGCTTTTTTGGAACGCGCTATTTTTTCTTCTATCCTTTTGTTGACTTTATCAAAAATCTCCTTGTATTTTTTTATATCCGAAGCATAAAATTTATCACTATTGGCAAACTGAAGACTGTCAACTTTATACTTTTTATAAATATAGGTATTTGGATTAATTTCATTTGCCTCCAAAACAAACGCTTTTTGAGATTTCATTGCTTCTAAAATAGAAATATCGTACATAATATCAGCCATTACTTCCTCATCAATTAGATTGTCGGGTTTTGGAACAGCCGGTTTTTGACAACTAATTAGAATTGTAAAAAGTAAAAATAAAGGGACTACTATTTTCATAATTGAAATGTATAACTATTTAACGGTCAAATAACAATCTTTTTCCACAACGAATATCTTTCACTTTAAAGTTCTGATATACCAATTGTCCGTTTACAAATGTATGGGTAATTCTCGATCTAAAAGTAAAATCTTCAAACGGCGACCAACCACATTTTGCAAAAATATTGTCTTTCTTTACAGTCCATGGCAAACCCGAATTTACAATTGCCAAATCGGCATAATATCCTTCTTTTATAAATCCTCGCTTTTCAATTTTGAAGATTTTTGCAGGATTATGCGCCATTTTTTCAACGATTTTCTCAACCGAAATTTTACCTTGCAAATGTGCTTCAAACATTGCTACGACAGCGTGTTGCACTAATGGGCCACCAGAAGGTGCTTTCGTATAAACTTGATTTTTTTCTTCCAAGGTGTGCGGAGCATGGTCTGTTGCAATAACGTCTATCCTATCATCTAATAAGGCTTCCCACAATGCGGCTCTATCAGTTTCCGCTTTTACAGCAGGATTCCATTTAATTAAGTTGCCTTTCGTTAGATAATCTTTATCAGAAAACCAGAGATGATGAATACAAACTTCAGCGGTGATTTGCTTTTCTTCTAAAGGAATTTTATTCGTAAATAAATCTAATTCTTTTGCTGTTGAAAGATGGAAAACATGCAATCTTGCACCTGTTCTTTTAGCCAATTCAATAACTTTAACCGTCGATATATAACATGCTTCTACACTTCTAATCTCAGGATGAAATTTAACTGGAATATCCTCGCCATATTCAGCTTTGAACTTTTCGAGATTTGCTTTTACGGTTGACTCGTCTTCACTATGAACAGCAATTAATAATTTTGTTTTTGAAAATATTTTTTCCAATGAATCAGAACTATCCACAAGCATATCTCCTGTTGAAGAACCCAAGAATAGTTTTATTCCTGCTACATTTTTTGGATTAGTTTTTAAAATTTCTTCTAAATTATTATTAGTTCCACCCATCATAAAAGAATAATTTGCATACGATTTCTCTGCTGCAATTTGATATTTTTCTTCTAAAATTTCTTGAGTTACCGCATTTGGAACCGTATTGGGTTGTTCAATATAGGAAGTTATTCCGCCCGCAACTGCTGCCCGAGATTCTGATTCGATGTCGCCTTTATGGGTCAATCCAGGTTCTCTGAAATGCACTTGATCGTCAATTGCACCAGGAATTAGGTAATTTCCTTCGGCATCAATTATTTTGCAATCAGAAGATTTTGCACTTATATTTACCGCAATTTCAACAATAAATTCATTTTCTATTAATACATCGCCTTCGAAAATTGTTCCTTCGTTTACAATTTTTGCATTTTTAATTAAAATTCTATTCATCGGTTGTTTTGCTTATAATCTATTAAAAAACTTACTTATCCTAAGTGAAATTACTCCAAAAACGGCTTCTTTAATAATAGAATTGCTCATTTTTGATTCTCCTTTGGTTCGGTCTGTAAAAATAATTGGCACTTCTAAAATTTTAAATTTTTTGCAATAGGCTCTGTATTTCATTTCAATTTGAAAAGCATAACCAATAAATTTAATTTTATCCAAATTTATAGTCTCTAAAACTGTTCTTTTATAACACATAAATCCTGCCGTAGCATCGTGGATTTTCATTCCTGTTATTTTCTTAACATAATAAGAGGCAAAATAGGACATCAAAACCCGATTTAATGGCCAGTTTACGACATTTACGCCAGTGACATATCTAGAACCAATTGCAATATCACCACCACCAAAATGACAAGCTTCGTATAATTTTTCTAAATCGGCTGGATTATGAGAAAAATCGGCATCCATTTCAAATATAAAGTCATATTTTTTTGCCAAAGCCCATTTGAAACCATATACATACGCTGTTCCTAACCCTGCTTTCTTTTCTCTTTTCTCTAAAAATAATTGATTTCCAAACTCCTTCTGAAGTTCAATAACTTTATCAGCTGTTTTGTCTGGAGAATTATCATCAACAACAAGTATGTCAAATGGTTTATGCAATGAAAATACAGCTCTAACGATGCTTTCAATATTTTCAATTTCGTTATAGGTAGGAATTATAACAATGCTATTGCTCATAATTATTATGTGAATTTGTATGCAAAAATAAACTTTTTATGTTTTATGATTCATAATAATTACATAATAAATGAAAGAGTTGAAAAATTTAGTAATTTTGCAGCGATATGATTGAAAACGTACTTCATCCTCGAATAATTGAAAATAAAGATTGGGCGACCACTTTATTTATATTTTCGTTTGTATTAATTGCGGTTACAAAATCGCTGTTTGAAAATAGATTTAATGAATTTTCAAGACTCATTATTTCAGATAAATATTTGAAGGTATACAAGGATCCTGGACAAATGATGAGTTTGTTCACGGTTTTTTTATTTGTAGTTCAACTAATCTCATTTGCCTTTTTCATTCATTTATTACTTTACAGTTTTGGGTATATCTTAAAAACAGACTGGCTCACCTACATCCAAATAGTTACTTTTCTTTGCGTTTATATATTATCTAAATATCTGATTGAAAAAATTATAGCTACAGCATTTGATATTGAGGAATTTGCAGAACAATTCAACTTACAAAAAGTAAGTTACCGAACTTATATTGCTGTTTTTCTTCTGCCAATAAATTGTTTTTTATTTTATTACGATTCTATTTCTCGTGGAATCACACTAGGTTTTGCCGCTATTGTTCTGTTTGCCAATTTATTTACCTATTTATTATCGCTAAAAAATTATCAAAACATACTATTGGGTAAGATGTTTTATTTTATTTTGTATCTTTGCGCACTTGAAATAGCACCCTACTATTTTATGTACTATTGGTTTACAAAAAATTAGCATATTAGAAAATGTCAAATATGAAAGTGAAAACAATTTTGGTGTCACAACCCGAGCCTAAAGTGGAGAATTCTCCTTACTTTGAGCTCCAACAAAAACATAAAGTAAAAATTGATTTCAGACCGTTTATTCATGTCGAAGGAGTTAATGCAAAAGAAATTAGACTTCAAAAAATTGACTTAAATAATTTTACAGCTATCATTTTGACTAGCAAAAATGCTGTGGATCACTTTTTTAGAGTGGCAGATGAGATGCGCTATAAAGTTCCCGAAGGATTAAAATATTTTTGTCAATCTGAAGCAGTGGCTTTTTATTTGCAAAAATATGTGGTGTATAGAAAACGTAAAATCTATGTTGGACAAAAAGATTTTGTTGACTTGACTACTTTATTAAAAAAATACAAAGACGAAAAATTTTTACTGCCTGCATCAGATCAATTAAATGCCGAAGCGCCAATTATTTTGAATAATTTAAAGGTAGATTGGACTCAAGCAATATTTTACAAAACGGTAATGAGCGATTTGTCTGATTTAGCAGATGTTTATTATGATGTTTTAGCGTTTTTTAGTCCAACAGGTATAAAATCATTATTCATGAATTTTCCTGATTTTGAACAAAAAGAAACTCGAATTGCAGTATTTGGAAGCACCACTCAAAAAGAGGCTTTAGAGCACGGTTTGCGTGTTGATATTATGGCTCCAACCCCAGAATCACCATCTATGACTATGGCTTTGGACAAGTATATTTCCAAAGTAAATAAAGACAAATAATAGTTCTTATTTAGACATAAAAAAAGCTTTCAAAAATAATTTGAAAGCTTTTTTTATTTGAATTAATACTAAAATTACGTTTGATCTATCTGCACTCCTAATTTATAGTTGTGGACCCGCCTTCACCAAATTTTTCCCTTCTTCATTATCTGTATATTGAGCAAAATTCTTAATAAAAAGTTGTGCTAAATCGATTGCTTTTGAATTCCATTCCGAGGCATCAGAATAAGTATTTCTCGGGTCCAATATTTCAGTATTTACGCCTTCTAATGACTTTGGTACTTCGAGATTAAAAATTGGAATGATTTGAGTCGCCACATTATCCATCGAACCATCAAGAATTCTATCAATAATGGCACGAGTGTCTTTTATAGAGATTCTTTTTCCAGTTCCGTTCCAACCCGTATTTACCATATAAGCTGTGGCGTGATGATGCTCCATTTTTTTTACCAATTCTTCCCCGTATTTTGTTGGATGCAAACAAAGGAAGGCTTTCCCAAAACAGGCGGAGAATGTTGGTTCTGGTTTAGTAACTCCTCTTTCTGTTCCAGCTAGTTTAGCTGTAAAACCTGAAAGAAAGAAATATTTTGTTTGTTCTGGCGTTAATTTTGATACTGGAGGTAGAACCCCAAAAGCATCAGCAGTAAGGAAAATAACTTTTGATGCATGACCCGCTTTTGAAACTGGTTTAACGATATTATCAATATGGTCAATTGGGTAAGAAACCCTTGTATTTTGAGTAACTGAACCGTCTTTAAAGTCAATTATACCTTTGGCGTCAAGGGTAACATTTTCTAATAAGGCATTTTTACGAATCGCTCCGTGAATATCTGGTTCATTTTCTTTACTTAAATCGATAGTTTTTGCATAACAACCGCCTTCAAAATTAAAAACTCCTTCATCATCCCAACCGTGTTCGTCGTCTCCAATTAATTCTCTCTTTGGATCGGTTGACAAAGTTGTTTTACCAGTTCCAGACAATCCAAAGAAAATAGCAACATCCCCTTCTTTTCCTTTATTTGCAGAACAATGCATCGATGCAATTCCTTTCAAAGGCAAATAATAATTCATCATCGAGAACAAACCTTTTTTCATTTCGCCACCATACCAAGTTCCACCAATTAATTGGATTTTTTCGGTTAAATTGAAGGCTACATAAACCTCGGAATTCAATCCATAATCAGCATATTCTTTGAAACTTGTTTTAGAACCGTTAATTACAACGAAATCAGGTTCTCCAAAATTTTCTAATTCTGCATCAGTTGGTCTGATGAACATATTTTTCACAAAGTGAGCTTGCCACGCAACTTCCATGATAAATCGCACTTTTAATCGGGAATTTTCATTTGCACCACAAAAAGCATCAACTACATATAATTTTTTTTCTGAAAGTTGTTCAACTGTATTTCTTTTTAAGGCATTCCAAGTATCCTGAGAAATGGCTTTGTTGTCATTTATTGCTTTATCGGAAGACCACCAAATGGTGTCTTTAGTAATTTCATCATTAACAATATATTTGTCCTTTGGAGATCTACCAGTAAAGATACCGGTCATAACATTTACAGCCCCAAACTCCGATAATTGCCCTTTTTCAAATCCTTCTAAATTAGGATTTAATTCTTCATTGTACAAAAATTCAAACGATGGGTTATATATTATTTCTTTTGTGTTTTGGATGCCGTATTCTTCTAACGAAATCGATATAGTAAATTGATTGTAATTGTCCATAGAATAGATTTAAATTTGAATATTTATCTTGCAAAAGTAAATGTTTTAAACAACCTATTTTATATTTTTCATAAAAATTATGCTGTTTTTCTATAAAAATTAACAAATAACCAAAACCAACCCGATAATAGTAACAATCCTCCAATTGGCGTAATAAAGCCAAAAGGTTTAAAATCAAACGGAAGTAGCCTGTTTATTGCAAGAAAATACAAAGAAACTGAAAACAAGAAAACGCCAGAAATTGTAGTGTAAAAAATAACTTTTTTTGCGTTGTTAGAGACGTAATTACTTGTCCCTACAAACAACAAAAATAATGCATTGTACATTTGATATTTAACGCCAGTTTCAAAAGTATTGAGTTCTAATACTCCTAAAACTTTCTTTAATGCATGGGCGCCAAAAGCACCTAAAATAATTCCTGATAATCCCAAAAAAGCTGCTGTTGTAATAATTTTTCTATCCATTTTTTTGTTTGTAAAAATACCTTGCAAAAATAGGAGTAATAAAAAAGAATTGATTTAAAATAGTATTTTTTAACATTTTCGAAAACTCCAATTTAATTTTGTGCGTTTTATTATTTTTAAATAGTTATAAATATAACAAATTCATACATTTGTGTTATATTTATATTTATGAGAAATATTCTAATCATTGGAGCGGGAAGATCTGCTTCGTCATTGATACAATACCTACTTGATAAATCAGTGGCTGAAAACTTGCACCTGACAATTGGAGATATTTCATTGGATTTAGCCAAAAAAAAAACAAACTCGCACCCAAATGCAACCGCAATTGCATTGGATATATTTGATGAAAATCAAAGAAAAAATCAAATTCAAAAAGCAGATATTGTAATTTCAATGCTACCAGCTCATTTGCATATTGAA
>JBIPNF010000094.1:0-8894 GCA_044373885.1 Flavobacterium sp.
CGAAAGTTTTTAACGACGCGATTTTCAATTTCAGAAGAATTAGATTGGCACCAACAGTGGTTTTAATCGGTTTTGGAATTACAATTTATTCGATTTTCAAATCGCCAAAAAAGTAATTAATGACTACTATTCAAGCTTTTATTCTGGCTATTATTGAAGGACTAACAGAATACCTGCCGATTTCTTCTACCGGTCACATGATTTTTGCGAGTTCCTATTTTGGAATTCAAAATGATGACTTCGTAAAATTATTTCAAGTTTCTATTCAGTTTGGTGCTATTTTGGCCGTTGTAGCTTTGTATTGGAAGAAGTTTTTTGACTTCTCAAAATTCAATTTTTATATCAAATTGGCTTGTGCCGTAATTCCTGCTTTGGTTTTAGGAAAGTTATTTGATGATAAAATAGAAGCGGTTTTAGGCGATCCAATTCCGATTGCAATTGTCCTGATAATAGGCGGAATTGTTCTGTTGTTTATTGACAGTAGATTCCAAAATCCAACCGTTGCGGTAGAAGAAGATATTACAATTAAAAAAGCCGTGACCATTGGTTTTTGGCAATGTTTGGCAATGATGCCAGGGACAAGCCGTTCGGCAGCTTCTATAATTGGCGGGATGCAACAAGGATTAACGCGACAAGCGGCAGCAGAATTTTCGTTCTTTTTAGCGGTTCCAACGATGATGGCGGTGACGTTGTATTCGGTGTTTTTGAAAACCTACGAAACTACTCATTTGAAAGGATATGAATTGCTTTTGCAGTCGAAAGACAATATAAAATTGTTTTTGATTGGGAATGTTATTGCGTTTATAGTGGCGGTTTTAGCTATAAAATTCTTCATCGGAATTATAAAAAAATATGGCTTCAAACCTTGGGGTTATTATAGAATAATTATGGGGGTTTTTCTTGTAATTTATTTTTCATACATCAAATAATTTAAATTTGGCTACAATTGAAGATTTCCAAAATGGACAGATTTTATTGATTGACAAACCATTGAATTGGAGTTCGTTTCAGGCGGTAAACAAATTAAAATATGCCCTGATTAATAAAGTTGGGCTTCCTAAAAAATTTAAAATTGGTCACGCAGGAACGTTGGATCCATTGGCAACGGGGTTGTTATTGGTTTGCACTGGTAAATTCACCAAAAGAATTACGGAATTACAAGGGCAAGCCAAGGAATATACTGGCACTTTCTATATTGGAGCAACTACGCCATCGTATGATTTAGAAACAGAAATCGATGAAAATTTTCCAATTTCCCATATTGACGAAGCCTTAATTCACGAAACTGTAAAACATTTTTTGGGGGAAATTGACCAAAAACCACCTATTTATTCTGCAATCAAAAAAGATGGTGTTCGCCTTTATGAACACGCTCGAGCTGGAGAAACGGTAGAAATTGCAACCCGAAAAACTACGATTCACGAATTTGAAATTACTAGAATTGCATTGCCAGAAATCGATTTTCGGGTAGTTTGTAGCAAAGGAACTTATATTCGCTCTCTTGCCTATGATTTTGGAAAAGCAATGAACTCTGGTTCGCATTTAACCGCTTTACGAAGAACAAAAATTGGCGATTATACTGTAGATAATGCTGTGGATGTTAACCTTTTTGAGAATTTACTTTAAATATTTTTACTATGAAAAAAATACTATTATTAGTTTTGTTCTTGGTTACAATTTCAATGCATTCGCAACAAAAAAACAACCGATTTACACAATTTGACATTTCAACTCCTTTGAAGGGAAATTCAACCTACGGAGAAATTGATAGTAATGGTGTTAGAAGCGATTATTGGTTTCTCCCAGATGGCTTAAGTTTGAAATATGGAGTTGGTATTCATCGTGATAAATGGGTTTCTATAGGCTTACAAACAGGAATTGACTGGATTGCAACTCAAAAATTAGTCGCCGTTCCTGTATTTGCTAATTTTAAATTGAGCCCAAAAATTTCGCAAGATGTAAGAGTTTATGCTCAAGTAGGCTATGGAAAATCCTTCGGAATTGGAAGAGGGAGCTTGATTGGCAACTATAGAAAAATTAGTATTGGGATTGAAGACAATGAAGGAGTTTCACTATTTATTCAAGTTTCCGACTTTGGAATTCCATTTGTAAATATAAATTCGGTTACGAGTTTAAGTGTTGGATTTTCTGTTATTACATTTTAATCTCATTTTCAGATTCAATGGCAAGAAGTAATTCAATCACTTCATTTTGTGTTGAAAATCCTTTATCATGCAAATACCACAATTGCAATTCGGCTTTAGCGGTTACATCAATTGCACCAAATTTTTCTTTATAATTTTGAATTAATTCAATTGCACCTTTTGGTCGCGGTCCCCAATTTCCTTCAACAGTTAAAGTCTTTTTATCCAAAATAATTAATTTAGGAATTGCTTTGGCACCATTGGTTAAAAACAAATTCATCAATTCCTCATTTTCATCACGAAAGACAATTTTCATTTCAATTTTATCGTAAACTTCATCTATTTTATTAAAAATTGGAAGCAATTGTGCTGCATCGCCACACCAACCTTCTGAAATTACAAGCCAAATATAATCGCTTTTTAACGATTGTAATTTTAATAAAATCTCATCAGAAATTTTAATGGTTTTGTCCAATCGATGCATTCTGGTTACGTTCAAACTGCTATAATGCGTCAAATCTTCCGATTGAATAGCACCCGAAGATTTCCCTTCAATTAATAAATCAGAAATAATTTTTCTGTATTCATTATACGAATAGCTATTTAATAAAGCTTTGGCGATAACTGTTTTCATGTAAATTGATTTTCACAAATGTACGAAATAGCTGCTTTTTATTATATGATAATTGTCATTTTCAATCCAACAAAAAGCGTACATTTATGTAAAAATAAAAAATGGTATTGAAAACTCGTTCAATAGGTTTGGTCCTTTCTGGAGGAGGTTCAAAAGGAATTGCCCAAGCTGGAGCAATTAAGTTTTTAGAAGAACAACATATTCGCCCAACCCAAATTGCAGGAACAAGTGCGGGATCAATTGTTGGGGCGCTCTTTGCTTTTGGAAAATCACCCGAGGAAATCTTAGAATTTTTCCAGTCGATTTATATTTTTCACTGGAAACATTTCACTTTCAAAAAAGCGGGATTTATTGATTCTAATTCTTTTAAAAGTTATTTCAAGGACATTTTTCAAGATGCGGTTTTAGGAGATTTAAAGATTCAAACCTACGTTATGGCTACAGATATGGTAAATGGAACGCTAAAAACATTTGGACCAAAAACTAAAATTGTAGATGCTATTTTAGCGTCGTCAGCCTTTCCTGGTTTGATGTCTCCGTATGAAATAAACGGTAAATTATACAGCGATGGCGGAATATTGAATCATTTTCCGACTGACATCATCAAAGGGAAATGTGAAACGTTAATTGGTGTTTATGTGAGCCCAATTCAAAAAATACAAGCTAAAGATTTATCGTCAATAAAAGCAGTTTCAACGCGCGCTTTTGATTTGCTATCAGAAAATTCAAATGTTCATAAATTTTATAATTGCGATTGGATTATTGCACCAAAGGAACTGAGTAATTTTAGCACATTTGAAACCAATAAAACTAAAATGAAAGCGATTTTTAATATTGGATATAATGAAGCCGAGAAATCATATTCACAACTAATTTCAAAAAAGTAACGAAGTCTATTTCATAAAAAAAGAATATGTCTATATTTGCAAAATACAACTCTACCAAATTATGAAATACAAAAGAATTCTTCTGAAATTAAGTGGCGAAGCGCTAATGGGTGATAGACAATACGGAATTGACCCAGCGAGATTGGCAGAATATGCCGAAGAAATCAAAAAAATTCACTCAAAAGGAGTTGAAATTGCAATTGTAATTGGTGGTGGAAATATTTTTAGAGGAGTTGCGGGTGCAAGTAACGGAATGGATCGCGTTCAAGGCGACTATATGGGAATGCTTGCTACCGTTATCAACGGAATGGCTTTGCAAGGCGCCTTGGAAGAAAAAGGAATGTTAACGCGTTTGCAAACCGCTTTGAAAATCGAGGCAATTGCAGAACCATATATAAAAAGAAGAGCCGTTCGTCACCTTGAAAAAGGAAGAATTGTAATTTTTGGAGCGGGAACAGGAAATCCCTATTTTACGACAGATACTGCTGCCGTTTTGAGAGGTGTAGAAATTCACGCCGATGTGATTTTGAAAGGAACACGCGTTGACGGAATTTATTCTGCCGATCCTGAAAAAGATGCCAATGCCACAAAATTTGATTCCATTTCTTTTGACGATGTAATCAAAAAAGGATTAAATGTAATGGATTCTACAGCATTCACGCTAAGTCAAGAAAACAAATTGCCAATCGTGGTTTTTGATATGAACAAAGAAGGAAATTTATTGAAGATTTGCGAAGGCGAAAATATCGGAACAATAGTTAAAATATAAAGTTTGCCTAAAAGCAAAAAAAAAATAAAAAAATGACTGAAGAAATTGAATTTATATTAGATAGTACAGAAGAATCCATGCAAGGTTCTATTGCGCATTTAGAAAAAGAATTTCTAAATATTCGAGCAGGAAAAGCTTCTCCAGCAATGTTGGGAAGTGTTTTTGTGGATTATTATGGAGCTGCAACACCTCTTTCACAAGTTTCAAAAATCAGCGTTCCAGATGCAAGAACAATTACTTTACAACCGTTTGAAAAAAATATGTTGCAAGTGATTGAGAAAGCAATTATGGTCGCAAATATTGGATTTAACCCAATGAATAATGGCGATGTAATCATTATTAGCGTGCCTCCTTTAACTGAAGAACGCCGTCGTGATTTAGCAAAACAAGCAAAAGTAGAAGCCGAAGATGCTAAAATTGGAGTTCGAAACGTACGAAAAGATGCCAATTCCGATATTAAAAAATTAGAAAAAGAAGGGACTTCAGAAGACATTTGCAAAAGTGCCGAAGAACAAGTTCAGAATTTAACCAATGGTTTCATCCGTAAAATAGACGAACTTTTAGTCGTTAAAGAAGCTGAAATCATGAAAGTTTAACTTCATTATAATACTATCAAATCCGCTACAAGGCGGATTTTTTTAGGCGTGCCCTCGTTTAGAACGTCATTGCGAAGAATGAAGCAATTGTTAAACACGGTTGAGATGTGCGTTATAATGTGTGCTGTACTTCGTTCCTCAAACGATTTCCACTGCCATCCCTCGCAGAAAACAAATCGATTAAATTCCGAAATTTAGATGAAAATGGCATTTGTAAGTAATATCGCTTATTATTTCAAATTAGTTCAATTCAAGTAATTTAAAAGACATTTAATAATTGTAATTATAAATTTTAATTATAAATTTACAGGAATCAGGAATGTGGAGAATAGAAACCACAACAAAAACGGGAGTAATCTGAAAAGCCAAATGAGTAGGAAAAACCAATAAAAAAACAAAATGATAAACTATATTACACTATCACAATTAATTGTAGCAGCATCAGTTATTTTTGTATGGATCTTTAGATTTGACAACATTATAAAAGAATTCAAGCAATTTGGATTAAGTGATTTAACCCGAAGCTTTATTGGAGCAACTAAAATTGCTTTATCAACATTGCTGATTGTAGGAATTTGGTATTCTTCGTTAGTCCTTATCCCTTCAATAATTATGGGTTCAATAATGGTAGCCGCACAATATTTTCATTTTAAAGTAAAAAATCCATTTATAAAACATTTACCATCACTATTACTATTGATTTTGTGTGTTCTTATAGCTTTGACTTCATTAGACAAAATTTAACTATGACCCTTTTTCACATTTGTATTTACATTTCAAGCTTGTCCTTTTTTGCATATTGTATCTCCTACTTTACATCGCCTCACATGAAAAGCGAATTCAAACGCTTTAATTTAGAAAAATTAGGACTTCTAACTATAGTTTTAGAATTTGTGGGTGCAACTGGTCTTTTAGTGGGTTTGCTATACAATCCGATATTATTAATTTCGTCTGGTGGACTCGCTCTACTAATGTTCTTGGGTACAATTGTCAGAATTCGTTTAAAAGACAGCCTCTGGATAAGTTTGCCAGCTTTGTTTTATATGTTTTTAAATGGCTATTTGTTTTTTGAAGCAATTAAATTAGGTGTATAGAAATTTCGATATTGAGCTGCTTTTCAAAAATCAGAACAAAACAGAGATTTTAGTACTTTCATTTGATAGCTCAACTGTTCTAGCAACATTATTAACTAAACCAATAATTCTCACAGCCTATAAAAAAACCCATTTCTTTCGAAATGGGTTTTTGCATTGAATTTAATCAGACTATTTCATGATTTTCAAAACTCCAATTTGATCATTAGCATTCATCATCATTTCGTTTTTACTAATTACTGAGCTTGCCTTAATATTTGGTCTTATTTTACTGTCTTTGTAAGAATAGATAATTTCCTTTTTCATTTCCCCACTTGGATCTATTGTTAACAAAAATAAAGCGTTTTTAGTGTCCGAAGTAAAAAAACCATTGGTGCTTCTTTTGGTATCCTTATCTCCTTCTGCATTAATGTTTTTCTCAATATCTTCATATACAATATAGGTAGAACCATCAAAATTAGTAGAAATTATAGATGGATTTTTAGCATTCATTTGATATTTTGGCATTTTGGAAACCGAAACCACTTCCGATTTATCATTAATTTGAATGCATGCAATATCACAATAATAGTAATAGTAAGACGTTGTAGTACCGTATTGAGATGATCTCGTAACGACAACTAATTTATATTGTTCTGCCACAACAACAGACCCGCCATCTTTTTTATTGAAGATATTTCTCACTTTATAAGGCACATAATCTTCTGCTTTTTTTGGTTTTTCAGGGTATAATCCATCCAACTCATATTTAGTTGACGATTTTAAAGTAGCCGTTTTACAGTCAATAATTGCAGAAAACATTTCGTCAGAAATTAAAGTCTTTTTGTTGCTAGACAAAAACCCTTTGCTTAAAACTTTTAAAAACCCAGTACAAATTAAGGTATTATTCTCTCCTGGTAAAATGTCAATAGACTCAATGTCTCTTTCTGGATAGTCAAAGTCAAATTCTTTTGGAGATGCATCCTTATTAATAACAACTACTTTATAATAGTATTTACTTTGATCTTTTGCTCTTTCGTCTCTTTCCTTATCAACTTTAGCTAACACATAAATATTGCCAAAATTATCTACCTGAGTCGATACTGTAGTATAATCTCTGGATTTTATTGGTAATTGTACCGTTTTATCTAATAATACTTCGGTCAAATCACTATTATAAACTTTAAATGCAAGTGTATTTGGCTCTTTTCTCTTGCCTTCGTGTTCATTGTAAACTACGATTTTTGTTGAATCTGGAGAAATATTTAGGGATTCATCGATAAAATCATCATCGGAAGCTTCGTCAATAATCTTTGTTTTATCACTTGTTACTAATTTTAAATCAGTAGAGGCAGCATAAAGATAATATTTATCTTCCTTTTTTTGACGATCTAAAATAAAATGGACAATTTTATTTTTAAGAAAATAAGCATTCATGTAGTTGTACTTTTTTTCATCTAAATTAAAACTTACCGTTTTTTCGTCTTTTAGATTTAAACTTTTATCGTAAACACGGCAAACAAGATGTTTGTCATTGTCTCGGTGAGTTGTGTAATATTTACCATCTATTCCTCCAAGAATGGAGACATCGCCTCTAGTATTTATCTTTTCAGCCCATCGAAGTTCTACTTTTTGAGAGTAAATAGAAAAACTTGCAAGTAATAATACTAATTTTAGTGCTTTCATAATTTGATATTGGGGAAAAATGTGTTTAATTTGCCACAAATCTAAAAAAACAATTATGAAAAAACTACTATTACTTACTACATTATTAGCAACTACACTAAATTATTCGCAAAACTCAGCTGGATCGGCTACAACAAGTTCAAATAAAATTAAAGTGTACACCCCAAGTTCGACTACTAGTTCTAATAGCAAACAAAATGACAACTCGTATAAATGGGTTGTAAAAACGGATTTACTTGCGGCCTTAACAGGTGAATTTCCAATAATTGCAGAATATAAAATTGGAAAAAAATTCAGTGTTGAAGGTTCGGCAGCTGTAACGCAAGCCTTTTGGTCAAACGATTTGACTTTATCTGATGGATTCTCCGATGAAAGCTCTAAAGCGGCTCTTGGAAGTGCTTTCAGAGGAACATTAAAGTTTTATCCTTCTTCTGATTATGATGCTATCGAAGGATGGTCTTTTGGAATTCAATTGTTTACAAAAACTACTAATAGAGAATACAATGACGACTTCACAGGATTATCAGGAAAACAAGATTCTAAAACAAAAACAGGAGTTTCATTGATTATTAGCAGACAAATATTTGAAGATTCTAATATTGCTTTTGAGTCATTTATTGGTGTAGGTATGGCAAATATTTCACATGAATATTATACTTCAACATACAATTCGACTCTTGGTGTTAACGAATTTTCACCTTTCAAATCAACGGAATCTAGTCCAAATTTCCAGTTAGGGTTCCGAATTGGATTTGGAAACTAAAATTAAAGAGCTACTTAAAATAACCTTCTAAATCTGGAAGGTTTTTTTATGCCTAGTTGAAAAAGAACACTGGACAAAAAAACCCATTTCTTTCGAAATGGGTTTTCTAATTTTATGAAAAATCTCGTGATTATGCTTCGAAAGGAAGTATAGAAACGTATGATTTATTTTCACCTTTTTTCTGGAACTTAACAAGACCATCAACTCTAGCGTGTAGCGTGTGATCTTTACCCATGTAAACATTTTCACCTGGATTGTGTTTAGAACCTCTTTGTCTTACGATGATGTTCCCAGCAATAGCAGCTTGTCCACCAAAAATCTTTACGCCTAAACGTTTTGATT
>JBIPNF010000095.1:0-8893 GCA_044373885.1 Flavobacterium sp.
AAACTTAATTCGAACGATTGATACGACATTGCCAACTTTTACTGCCCCAATTCCTGTAAATGTTTCTGTTTCTTGCGATGAAATTCCAACCGCAACAACAATTACTGCAATTGACAACTGTGGAAGTACAACAGTCGAATTTACCGAAAGTCGAATTAATGGAAATTGTAATTCAAATTATATCCTGACGAGAAAATGGAAAGCAACAGATTCTTGTGGAAATTTCAATATTGCAACGCAAGAAATCAGAGTTTCAGATACGAAAGCACCAACTATTATTGGAGCATTTGATAGTACATTAAATATAAATTGTGATCAAGTTGCACCCCTTCCATCACTACAATTTACAGATAATTGCTCGGGAGTTGGCGCAATGAACATTCCGAATGCAGATGTTTTGCTAAATCACACTTCAAATGGTTATTCGATAATTAGAGAATGGAATGTTGCAGATTTATGCGGAAATTCTCATACATTTACTCAAACAATTAATGTTACCATTCAAAACAATTTAATTTCGCTTCAAGAACAAGCATGTAATGGAAATACATCGTCCATAAATCTAAATGATTTGATTCCGTCGGGAGACGTTGGTCTTGGAACTTGGGTTGATTTAAATAATGGTGTTGCTTTACCAAATGGAATTTTTACCCCTTTGGGAGTTCTTTTAGGAAGTTATACTTTTGAATATCAAATTAATTCTTTTTATTGTCCTAGAAAAATTCAAATTTCGATGACTGTAAATGATGATTGTGTAGTTTTGGCCTGTGGAAATATAATTGTTCACAATGCATTTTCTCCAAATAATGATGGATTAAATGAAAATTTTGTAATTGAAAATATAGAGAATAGAACGTGTTATCCATCAAATAAAGTTGAAATTTACAATCGCTGGGGAATCTTAGTTTATGAAACTGATAATTATGACAATAATGTAAATGCCTTTAAGGGAATTTCCGAAGGTCGAACAACAATAAAGAAATCAGATGAATTGCCATCGGGAACGTACTTTTATTTATTAGAATTTAAAGATGATCAGGGAATAAGCTATAAAAGAGACGGATATTTATACCTTTCAAGATAATTATATAAACTAAATCACTTCTAAGCCATTGAAAAAACTTGGAAATAAACATACATAATAATGAAATCAAGAATAGTTTTTTTCGTCCTAATGTTAACTGGAATTGTAAGCCATGCGCAACAAGACGCTCAATTTACTCAATACATGTATAACACAATTACTATCAATCCTGCTTACGCTGGGTCGAGAGGATTTATGAGTCTTTTTGCACTTCATAGAACACAATGGGTTGGTTTAGACGGAGCGCCAGTAACAAATTCATTTTCGATAAACACGCCAATTAGCAATAGCAAAATGGGAATGGGTATTTCGTTTTTAAATGATAGAATTGGTCCTACTAATGAAAATAAAATTTCAGCTGATGTATCGTATTCGATTCGAACATCTGAAAGTTTCAGACTTTCATTTGGATTAAAAGTAACGGCGAATGTTTTTAATTTAGATGTTTCAAGACTAAATCCTGTGAGTCAAAATGATCCACAATTTCAAAATTTAAATAACTCATTTACTCCTAATTTTGGTGCCGGTTTGTATTTACATTCTGAAAAAACATACATAGGGATTTCTGTTCCAAACTTTATCGAATCTAATAAATATGACTCAAATTCAGTAGCAATGTTCAAGGAAAAAATGAATTACTATTTAATCGCTGGACACGTTTTTGATATTAGTGAAAACCTAAAATTCAAACCCTCTTTACTAACAAAATTAGTCTCTGGTGCGCCACTTCAAGTTGACGCATCGGCCAACTTTTTAATCAGTAAAAAATTTGTAATTGGTGGTGCTTACAGATGGAGTGCCGCTTTCAGCGCTATGGCAGGGTTTCAAATTTCAGAAGGAATATTCGTAGGTTATGGCTATGACAAGGAAACAACCAATTTAGCAAACTACAATTCTGGTTCACACGAAATATTCTTACGATTCGAGTTATCAAAAACATACAACAAAATTACAAGTCCAAGATTCTTCTAAAAATATAGTTATGAAAACGAAAATAATACTATTCTTACTGGTTTTATGCAGCTTGACTTTCGAGAGTTTTGCTCAAAAAGTTGCCGAAAAAGTTGCCGATAAAAAGTACGAGCAATATGCTTATATCAATGCTATAAAAACTTATGAACGAATTGCTAAAAAAGGATATAAATCGGTTGAAATGTTTAAAAAATTAGGTAATTCCTATTATTTTAATGCTGATTTAGAACAAGCTGGAAAATGGTATAATGAACTATTTTCTATGACACAAGATCTTGAAGCTGAATACTATTACCGATATGCGCAAACATTAAAAGCAACGGGACAATATACCAAAGCAGATGCGATGTTACTTAAATTTAGTGAAAAATCTGGGACTGATTCAAGAGCTAAATTATTCAATTCAAATAGAAATTATTTATATGAAATTAAAGCCAATTCTGGTAGATTTAAAATTTATGATGCAGGAATTAATACTAAGTATTCTGAATATGGAGGTGCCTATTATGGAAACAAATTAGTATTTACATCCGCGAGAGATACCGGATTTTTATTTCAGAGAAAACACAAATGGAGCGATCAATATTTTACAAAATTGTATGCTACAGAAATGATTTCTGATTCAACACTTGGAACACCAGTGAAATTTGCAAATAAAATCAGAATTCCATTTCATGAAGCAACTCCAATTTTCACAAAAAACGGTCAAACAATGTATTTTACACAGAATAATTATCTGAAAGGAAAAAAAGGAAAAAATGCTGAAAAAATAACATTGTTTAAAATTTACAAAGCCAAATTAATAGATAAAGAATGGAGTAATGTAGAAGAACTTCCTTTTGATAGCGACAATTATAGTGTAGCGCATCCCGCTTTAAGTCCAGATGAAAAAACGTTGTATTTTGCATCGGATATGCCAGGAACCAAGGGGCAATCTGATCTATTTAAATGTACAATTGACAACGATGGGAATTACGGAATTCCTGAAAATTTAGGGTCAAAAATCAATACCGAAGGAAGAGAAAGTTTCCCATTTGTATCGGCTGAAAACGAATTGTACTTTGCATCCGATGGACATCCTGGACTTGGTGGTTTAGATATATTTGTGGCCGAAATTGCAAAAAATGGTGATTTTAAAAAAGTAAAAAATATTGGAGAACCTGCTAATTCTTCTGATGATGATTTTGGATTTATGATTGATTCCCTAACACGAAAAGGATTTTTGACCTCAAATAGAGAAGGTGGAAAAGGTTCCGATGATATTTATCAATTTTTAGAAACTAAAAATCTCCGATGCAATCAGGAATTGTCTGGAATTGTAACTGATTTGGAAACGGGAATTATTTTACCAAATGCAAAAGTTTCGCTATTTGATGAAAAATTCAAACTTCTAAATACCATTTCATCAGATATAAATGGTCATTATAATTTTGATGTAGATTGTGAATACGACTATTATATTCGAGCTGAAAAAATGGAATATTCTACATTTGAAAAAAGAATAACTATTCCAAATGAGACAGGGAAAACGAGTATTTCAATACAATTGGAGAAAACCATAAAAGAGGTTAAAAATGGAGATGATTTGGCAAAAACTTTCGGAATTAAAATAATTTATTTCGATTTGGACAAATCAAATATTCGGGAAGATGCAGCAATAGAATTAGAAAAAATATTGGATGTTTTGCTCGAAAATCCAACAATAAAAATCAATATTCGATCTCATACCGATAGTCGAGCATCTTCAGAATATAATGACCAGTTATCAGAAAGAAGGGCAAAAGCAACACTAGATTGGCTAGTTACAAATGGGATTTCAGCCGATAGATTAACTGCAAAAGGCTATGGAGAAAGGGAATTAGTAAATAAATGTGCTGATAATGTGCCTTGTTTAGAAGAAGAACATCAAGCAAACAGACGAAGTGAATTTATTATAGATGGACTTTAATAGTAAAATTGGTGATTTAAACTCCAAAATCTAATTCTGTTTTATTAGAAAAAAATTGGAATTGTTTTATTTAAATGTACCTTTGCAGAAAATTTGTCGATTTTAAGAACAAAAATAAAATGTTTTTATCCAAAAAGACAACGAGTTATACAATTTATGAAAAAAATAGTTGAATACAGAAAGTTATTAAATGTAGATAAAACTGCAGAATTAAAAGATCTAAAAACCATTTATCGTAATGCGATGAAAGAAGCACATCCTGATAAATTTCAAGGTGATGAAGCGGGTTTAAAAGAAGCTGAAGAAAACAGTAAAAAAATTATTGAAGCTTATCACTTTTTGGTAAGTATAAATCCTGAAACTACAAAACAACTTTTACCAGAATATACTGAAACTATCTCAACTGCAACAATTTCAGATTATAAATTTGTAGATGGTCGTTTAATCATAAATTTTTCTAATGGAAGTGTATATGAATATATTAGTGTACCAAAAGCAACGTACGTGAAAATGGTAAATGCTGATTCTCCCGGGAGATTTGCAAAAAGACACATATTAAATTCTTTTACTTGGAGAAAAACAATCAACCAAGATTAAGTTTTATTTGTTATAAAAAAAGGGGTTTAGATAGTTTTCTAAACCCCTTTTTTATTACAATTTCTTGATGTAATTTCCATAAAGGTCACTAAACTGATATCCTTGAGAAATTCTGTCTTTGCTCAATTTATCGTATTCAACTAATGCCCATAAAATAAATTCTTTCATAAAATAAACATCCTCCTTTACTAATTGAGGTTGGTATTTTTTTATTAAAATAGATATAGGGTCGATCGAATCTAATATAGATTTGTATTCCTCATCCGAAGAATCATCCAATAATTCGAAACCACTTGCCGAGAAAAACCATTCTAATAAATCGGAATAAGCATTTTTTTCGTCTTGTTTTTCCAATTTTTCAATCTTAGGAAAATACGCTGGGAAGAAGGTATGAATTGCATCACCAATTAAATGTTGTGCTACAACTGCTGCGCCTTCTTGTTCCCCTTCGTAAACCAATTCTACTTTACCAGTAATCGCAGGAATAATTCCCATAAAATCTGATAATCTAACTGTTGTTTTATCAACACCAGATTTTAATGCACGACGTTCGGCAGTACTTAATAAATTCTCAAAAGCGGTAATACTCATTCTCGCACTCACACCACTTTTATTGTCAATATATTCACTTTCCCGAGCTTCAAAACTAATTTGCTCCAATAAATCTTTGGCTAATGACGGAACGTAAACGGTATCGATTTGAAGTAAATCCAATTTGGCTTCTTGCTCGGTAATTGTTCTTGCAATTTGAATTGTTTCAGGATAATGCGTCAAAATTTGTGACCCAATTCTATCTTTCAAAGGCGTAACAATACTTCCTCGATTAGTAAAATCTTCTGGATTTGCTGTAAATACGAATTGCATATCCAAAGGCATTCTTAATTTGAAACCACGAATCTGAATGTCCCCTTCTTGCAAAATATTGAATAATGCCACTTGAATTCTAGCTTGTAAATCGGGTAATTCGTTGATTACAAATATGCAACGGTTTGCTCTTGGAATCATTCCAAAATGAATTACGCGGTCATCAGCATACGATAATTTCAAATTTGCAGCTTTTATCGGATCTACATCGCCAATCAAATCCGCCACAGTAACATCAGGTGTTGCCAATTTTTCAAAGAATCTTTCACTTCTATGTACCCACTGAATAGGGGTTTTATCCCCTTCAATAGCTATTAAATCTTTAGCAAAACGAGAGATTGGTTTTAATGGATCGTCATTAATCTCAGAACCTGCAACAATAGGCATAAATTCATCTAATAATTCAATCATCAAACGTGCCAATCTAGTTTTGGCTTGACCACGAAGCCCCAATAAATTGATATTGTGGCGCGATAATATTGCACGTTCTAATTCTGGAATAACGGTATTTTCAAATCCGTGAACACCTTCAAATACTGGTTTTCCTGATTTTATTTTTTCCCTAAGGTTATTTCGTAATTCGTCTTTTATACTTTTGCTTTGGTAGCCCGCTCCTTTTAATTCTCCTAAAGTAGTAATGGTGTCTATTTTCATATTAATAAATTATCGTTCTTTTTAATTTGTATTTATAACCTATTTTATTCTCTTTTTTCTATTCGTTACATAATCCTCAAATATCATTTCTCCAAGCCCTTTTAATCCAGTATAAAAAGCTTTCCCTTGATTCTCTTCTGTAAATCGATTAACAAATTTTTGTAAATAAGGATCATTTGCAATCATAAAAGTCGTAATTGGAATGTGTAATTTTCTAGCTTGTTGCGCTTGACTATAGCATTTATTGACGATATATTCATCCAATCCGTTACTGTTCATATAATAATCACCATTTTTTTCACGAACACAACTCGGTTTTCCATCGGTAATCATAAAAATTTGCTTGTTGGTGTTGCGCTTCCTCCGAAGTAAATCCATCGCTAATTGCAAACCCGCTACTGTATTAGTGTGATAGGGACCGACTTTTAAATACGGCAAATCACGAATTGCAATTGTCCAAGCATCATTTCCAAAAACCAAAATATCTAGGGTGTCTTTTGGGTATCGCGTTGTAATTAATTCAGCCAATGCCATGGCTACTTTTTTAGCTGGTGTAATTCGGTCTTCGCCATAAAGAATCATGCTATGACTGATGTCAATCATTAATACGGTGCTCATTTGAGATTTGAATTGGGTATCTTCAACAACCAAATCTTTTTCAGTCAATTGAAAATCTTCGACTCCATTATTAATTTGTGCGTTGCGCAGACTTTCCGTTAAAGAAATTTGTTCCAATCCGTCCCCAAAATGAAATTCTCGCAATTCACCAGTATGCTCGTCGCCTGTTCCTGAATGTTTTGTTTTATGATTTCCATTTCCAGAACGCTTTAAATTACCAAAAATTTGGTCTAAAGCCTGCTGTCGAATCGCCCGCTCCGTTTTGGCAGTTATACCGGTACCTGACGAACCATCTTCTTTTAGTTCTTCCCGAATGTACCCTTTTTTCTTTAAATCCTCGATAAAATCATCAATCGTATAAGTAGAATCGGTTAACTTGTATTCTTTATCTAATTCTCGTAACCAATCAATTGCCTCATCAAAATCGCCTGATGTATGGGTTATTAACTCTTTAAATACTTCAAAAAGTTTATCAAATGGCGATTGAAAAGGTGCTTCGTATTGCTTAAAATAAAAGCCTTTTCTTAATTCATTTTTCATAAAAATAAAAATAATACAATTTGCATTAAATGCTAAAAAAACGATTAATAATTTTTAGTTAAAGTATTTTTAATGATTCCAACTTATACAAATATATTTTCATAAATTTGATGACTTTTCAATATACATATGATTGAATTTATAGAATATTTTTGCGCTCTTTTAATTGGAGTTCTACTTGGTTTAACTGGTGGTGGAGGTTCAATATTAACCGTTCCTGTATTAGTTTATTTTATACATTTAGATCCAATTATAGCTTCTGCCTATTCCCTATTTATCGTTGGAATAACCTCTTTATTTGGAACTTTTATAAATTTCAAAAAAGGAAATGTTGTTTTAAAAACAGGTCTTTTATTTGCATTACCCTCTCTTATTTCTGTTTATATAACTCGGAAATTTATCGTACATACAATTCCAGAAGTCTTTTTTGAAAATACCACATTTATAATAAAAAAAAATGTTTTCTTGATGGTATTGTTTGCAATAGTGATGCTTTTTGCAGCGCTTTCAATGCTTAAAACGCCAAAAATAGTTAACAAAGGCACAATAGATAAAGAACAAAATCTATTCCTTATTATACTTCAAATTTTTTGTGTTGGAATTTTAATAGGACTTATTGGCGCCGGCGGAGGATTTTTGATAATTCCTGCTTTGTTTCATTTTGCTAAATTATCAATAAAGAAAGCGATCGGAACTTCATTATTTATAATTGCCATTAATTCATTAATTGGTTTTTCTGGAGATGTTCAAAACATAAATGTTGATTGGATTTTCCTATTTCGCTTTGCCGCTGTAGCAATGTTTGGTATATTTGTAGGTATTTATTTGAGTAAGTACTTCAATGAAAAGACCCTTAAAAAAATATTTGGATGGTTTGTTCTTATAATGGCGATTTTCATTTTAACCAAAGAACTGATTTTCTAAATCCTATTTTTAAATCATTTGTAAAACAATAATAATCTAATTCTAATCCAATGAAAATTCAACAAATTTATACGGGATGTATCGCACAAGCTGCTTATTATATTGAAAATAAAGGCGAAGTTGCAATTTTTGACCCACTAAGAGAAGTGCAACCCTATATTGATAAAGCATTAGCAGATGATGCTAAAATTAAATATATTTTTGAAACGCATTTCCACGCTGATTTTGTTTCGGGTCATCTTGATTTAGCAAAAAAAACTGATGGAAAAATTGTTTTTGGACCAACGGCAAAACCTGAATTTGATGCTATCGTTGCAATAGATAATCAAGAGTTTAAAGTTGGAGATTATACCATAAAGACAATTCATACTCCAGGTCACACGATGGAAAGCACTTGTTATTTGCTTATCGATGAGAATGGGAAAGAACACGGAATAATTACCGGAGACACATTATTTATTGGAGATGTTGGTCGTCCCGATTTGGCCCAATCACTAGTTAAAGAATTGACTCAAGAAAAATTAGCTTCCTATTTGTATGATTCTTTGAGAAATAAAATCATGCCTTTATCCGATGATTTAATCGTATATCCAAGTCACGGTGCGGGAAGTGCTTGCGGAAAAAATATGAGCAAAGAAACTACGGACACTTTGGGAAACCAAAAGAAAACGAATTATGCTTTACGAGCAAAT
>JBIPNF010000306.1:0-2504 GCA_044373885.1 Flavobacterium sp.
CGATATTTACAATTTCTCCAGCAAAATATAGGTTTTCGTGCAATTTGCTTTCCATAGTTTTGAAATTAATTTCTTTCAAATCAATTCCTCCAGCGGTTACAAATTCTTCTTTGAAGGTGCTTTTCCCGTTGACTTGAAAAGTACCATTTGTTAACTGATGGGTTAAATTTTGAAGTTGGATTTTCGATAAATCTGCCCATCTTGTTTCCGATTCAATGCCCGAAGCGAGCACCAAACTTTCCCATAAACGGTTGGTTAAATCAAATGGCGACTTCTTGGAAACGGCTTTTTTTGCGTGTTCTAATTTTAATTCTTTGAGGGTTTTCTCGACATTTTCAGCATCTAAATCGTTCAGCCAATTCACAAAAATGGTAAATTGGTAGTTTTTGTCGTGCAAAATCCGTGCTCCCCAGGCTGATAATTTTAGAATTGCAGGCCCCGAAATTCCCCAATGTGTTATTAATAATGGTCCAGAAGTTTCGAGTTTAGTATCTTTTACTTTAACAGAAACTTGGGCTGCAACGCCTGGTAATTCTTTAATTCTTGCGTCTTTTATGTTGAATGTAAATAGAGATGGTACTGGAGAAACGATTGCGTGGCCAAAGGTTTGTAACATTTCCCAGATTTTTGGATTGCTTCCTGTTGCCAAAATTAATTTTCCGGTAATGTAGGTTTCCGATGGAGTTTCAACTTTCCAAAGTGCGTCTTTTTTGAAAATAGATTGAACGCTTTGATTTGTTAAAACAGAAATTCCCAATTTTTTTGTGGCGTCTTGAAAACAATCAATTATGGTTTGCGAAGAATTTGAAACGGGGAACATTCTTCCATCGGCTTCAATTTTTAATTCAACTCCGTGTTTTTCAAACCATTCGACGGTATCTCCAGAACAAAATTGATGAAACGGGCCTCGTAATTCTTTTTCGCCACGAGGATAAAATTTGACTAATTCGTTGGGTTCAAAACAGGCGTGGGTCACGTTGCATCGGCCTCCGCCAGAAATTCGCACTTTGTTTAGTACTTCAGTTCCTCGTTCTAAAATGGCAACTTTCAACTTGGGATTTTTCTCAACAATGTTGATTGCCGTGAAAAATCCTGCAGCGCCTCCACCAACAATAATTAGGTCGTAATTCTGATTCATATATTAATTTTTCAAAGGGCTTGACTTTGATAAAGTGCAAAGGTAGCTAAAATAAAAAAAGCACAAACCGAACTGATTTGTGCTTTTTTAGGTATTTTGAAATGCTTATTCGGGAATTAAAATTTTATATTCCCAAGGTTTGAACGTTAGTTTTTGGTTTTTTGAGAAACTCACTTTTTCACCTGTCATATAATTGGTGTAATTTCCATCAATTGCTACTGAAAAAGCCACTATATCTTTTGATAAATTACCAAGATAAACTACTTTTTTAGTTCCTTTTACTCTTTCAAATGCTACTATTTTAGCATCGTCCGTTGTTGAAATCCGAGTGTAAGAAGCTGGATTTTTTCCACCGTTTAGTGCACTGTTTTCATTTTTAAGTTTGCCTAATTTTGCACGCCATTCCCATTGTTTTCCTTTTGTTTTTGGAATAGAATCTTTTTCAAAGAATTTCAAACTTTTATCCAATCCATATTCATCACCGCTATATACCAATGGCATTCCAGGTGTTAAATAAGACAAAGCAGTCATTGTTTCTTCGGCATTTCCTAAACGACTTTTCATAGTTCCGTTCCAAGAATTTTCGTCGTGATTGTCAACAAAATTCATCAAAATATCATTGGCTTCATATTTTTTAGAATTATCTTTTATGTTTTTGTCCCAGTCTGCAACGGTATTTTCGCCTTTCGCAATTCTGTTCATAATATGATGGGTTTCCCAACCGTAACACATATCAAATAAATTCGTTTTCAACAATTCAGGTTGCCAAGCTTCGGCAAGCATAAATAAGTTTTTCACTTTTCGCAATTTTGGAATCGCATCTTGCCAAAAATCTGTTGGAACATTACTTGCCACATCACAACGGAAGCCGTCAATGTTTTCGTTTTTAATCCAATGCAACATATCGCCAGTCATCGCTGCACGTAAACCTTTGTTATCATAATTCAAATCGGCAACATCGGTCCATCCCCAAGATTTTCCGTTTTCAGGGTTGATTGGGTCAATTATTTCACCTTTTTCATTTTGCGTGTAATATTCTGGATGTTGTTTTATCCAAATATGATCCCAACCTGTGTGATTTGGAACCCAGTCTAAAATTACATAAATACCATTTTCGTGAGCTGTTTTCACCATATTTCTAAAATCTTCAATGGTTCCAAATTCAGGATTTACTTTTTTGAAATCAGAAACGGCGTAGTAACTTCCCAAATATTTTGATTGTTCTTCCTTAGGCATTTCACTTGCAAATTTGCTGTTATCGCCACCAGTTGCTTTTCTTTTTGTTTGTGAAATTGGAAAAATTGGCATTACCCAAATGATTTTAATTCCCAATTCTTTTAGTTGTGGAATGTCTTTTGTGAAAGCG
>JBIPNF010000307.1:0-2500 GCA_044373885.1 Flavobacterium sp.
ATTGTCATTCCAAAAAGTATTAATAATATGCTTATTGCTTTTTTGATATTCAAAATGTTTTTTGGTGTCATTTTGTGTTTCAATTGTTTGGCCAACAGCATTTTACCCATATCAACAAACAAGTATGTTAATATTACTGTAGTGAAAAAAGTAAGCATTCTTGAGTTTTCTAATTCCAGTTTTGGTCCAACGGTAATTAGTATTAAAAACCAAAAAAGAAGCACGCCAACATTGATAAAATTCAATAAAAAACCTTTGATAAAAAGGGCGCGATAATTCTTTTTTTGGAGTACAATTTCAATATCGTCTTCATTGACTTTTGAGGTGATTTTTCGAAGTTTTATAAATGAAATCAAACCATAAGTAAGCATTAAAATTCCTCCAAAAATGAAAATTGCAGGGTCGTTTTTTAAACTTTGAATCAATCTGTAACTACTGAAATAAGCAATTAAAATAAAAAACACATCTGCTAAAACAACGCCTAAATCAAATACCAAAGCGGCTCTAAATCCTTTAACTGCACTTGTTTCAAGCAACACAAAGAAAACAGGACCAATAAGAAAGCTTAAAAAAATTCCGAGTGGAATTGCTGTTAAAATGTCTTGAATCATTAATGAAATTTAGAGTCGAATTACTACAAATATAAAAATATTATCTATCGCTTTGATTGATTGAGCCGCCTAAAACCTTTTTTTGATTAATTTGTTTCGGTTTGCCGAAAATAGTAATCGTTCCACCAGCTCTTACTTTTGCATCCACCAATTCCGAGGCACGAACATCTGCAGTTCCGCCAGCGCTGATAGCGACATTTGTTTGCTCGGTTTGGAAGTCTCTTGCATTTAAAACTCCACCTGATGAAATTACAATATCTTGGTTTTTAGCTATTCCTTCTATGTTGATTATTCCTCCAGAAGTGGCACGAATACTCGATTTTTTAACGTCTAATTTTAGTTTTACTTCAGCTCCTTCTTTACAATTTATGGAAAAAGAAAGTTGTTTTATTGCTTTTTCATTGGAAACATAAGAACCTTCGCAAGCATCTAAACTTTGAATGTTTTTATAATACAATAACGCCGTAACTTCCTCGCCAGATAAGAATTTACCAACCGACATTCTTACTTTTAATTCTCCATTGTTATTAATAATTTCAACTTCAGAGCTGTTTTTTCCTGATAATTCAATTTTATTTTCCTCAGACGGAATCAACTGAAGTGAGATTTTATCAAATACTTTTACAGCATCAAAATCTCCTAATGTTTTGGTGTTTGAAACCTGGGAAAAACCCATTTGAGTAACCAATAAAAGTATAAATAGTTTACAATATTTCATTGTTATTTTTTCTTATAAAATTAAAATCCAATTGTTTTTTAACTAAATCGGCGTTTTTAACTTTCACATAAATTTCATCGCCCAATTGCAAAATATTTTGAGTGGTGGCACCAACTAAAGCATATTGTTTGTCATCAAAAGTGTAATAATCGTCTTTAATTTCGCGAATTCTTACCATTCCTTCGCATTTATTTTCGATAATTTCAACGAAAATTCCCCATTCAGTAACCCCTGAAATTACTCCCAAAAATTCTTGATCTCGGTGGTCTTGCATGTACCTAACTTGCATGTATTTTATACTGTCGCGTTCAGCGTGCGTAGCGAGATTTTCCATTGTGGAAGAATGCAAACATTTGGTTTCATAGGTTTCTTCATCAGCAGATTTTCCTCCATCTAAATAAAATTGCAATAATCGATGCACCATTACATCAGGATACCGACGAATTGGTGATGTAAAATGAGAATAATAATCAAAAGCCAAACCGTAATGTCCAATATTATCTGTCGAATATTTGGCTTTACTCATGCTTCTAATCGCTAAAGTATCTATTAAATTCTGTTCTTTTTGACCTTGAACATCGTTTAATAATTTATTTAAAGACATTGAAATATCGCCTTTAGATTTGAAATTTATACTGTATCCAAATTTAGAAATTACGTTTTGAAGCGCCATTAATTTGTCTTCATTTGGTTCATCGTGAATTCTATAAATGAACGTTTTCTTTTGTTTTCCAATGAATTCAGCTACTTTTTTATTGGCTAAAAGCATAAATTCTTCGATTAAATGATTCGCATCTTTCGACATTTTAAAGAAAACACCAATTGGTTCATGATTGATATTTAAATTGAATTTTACTTCTACTTTATCAAATGAAATAGCGCCTTCAGCCATTCTATTTCTTCTGAAAATTTTGGCTAATTCATCTAATTTTAAAGTAGCATTTACAATTTCGTCAGAAACTACATAGGATTCCCCAGTAATTGAAGTTTCAATTGGAATTGTATTGTCTTTGGTTTCAATGATATATTGCGCTTCTTCATACGTAAATCGCTGGTCAGAATAAATCACGGTTCTTCCAAACCAATTGTTCACAACTTCCGCTTTTTCGGTAATTTCAAAAATAGCAGAAAACGTATATTTTTCTTCATTTGGACGTAAAGAACACGCAAA
>JBIPNF010000096.1:0-8766 GCA_044373885.1 Flavobacterium sp.
TAGTTGCAACTTATGTAATGAAACTAAAAAGCGAATTATAATTGTAGAACAAAATCATCTTTATAGATATGTACACATTTTCAAGTAAATTAAAAACATTCTCTTTTATTCTAATGCTTCTCGGAGCTCTTGGAATTGGTTATGGTTTTTTAACTGCCCCAAAAGATATTCAAGAAGTTGAAACTATTCTTTCTGCAGAAACGCATCATGAAGCAGGAAAAAATGCACACGAAGCTCATGCGGTTGCAGGAGAAAATTCGGAACAAGCTGCAGAAAAACATAAGGAGCATTTGGAACACGTTTTGCACCAATTGCAAAATAAACCTTGGGCCGCATTATATGTTGCATGTATTTTCTTCATGCTTATTTCTTTGGGAGTTTTAGCTTTTTATGCAATTCAACAAGTGGCACAAGCAGGTTGGTCCCCAGTATTATTCAGAGTTATGCAAGGAATTACAGCTTATTTGCCTGTAGGTTCTGTATTGTTTTTTGCTTTATTGGTTTTGTGCGGATTACATTTTAATCATTTATTTATATGGTTAGATCCTGAAGTAGTTGCTCACGATAAATTAATTCAAACAAAATCTGGATATTTAAACTTCCCTTTTTGGATTGTTAGAGCTGCAATATTTTTATTTGGATGGAATCTTTACCGTTATTTTTCAAGAAAAAATTGTTTGGCACAAGACGAATCAAATGATAATAGTTTCTACAAAAAGAACTTTAACATTTCTGCAATGTTCTTAGTTTTCTTTATTGTTACTGAATCTATAATGTCTTGGGATTGGATTATGTCAATTGACCCTCACTGGTTCAGTACGCTTTTTGGGTGGTATGTTTTCGCAAGTTTCTTTGTAAGCGGTATCACAACAATTTGTATGGTCACGTTGTATTTAAAATCTAAAGGCTATTTAGAATACGTTAATACAAGCCACATTCATGATTTAGCTAAATTCATGTTTGGTTTCAGTGTTTTCTGGACCTATTTATGGTTTTCTCAATACATGTTGATTTGGTATGCAAATATTCCTGAAGAAATTACTTATTTCATCACTAGAATTGAATTGTATAACCTTCCTTTCTTTGGCGCAGTTGTTATGAATTTCCTTTTTCCATTATTGATTTTGATCAATACGGATTTCAAAAGAATTACGTGGGTTTTGGTAATGGCTGGAACAATAATTTTATTAGGACATTATATTGATTTCTTTAATATGATAATGCCATCATCTGTAGGTGATCGATGGTTTATCGGTGTTGCAGAGATTGGGTCTGTATTTTTCTTCCTTGGATTATTCATTTTTGTTGTCTTTTCAGCATTAACTAAAGCTCCTTTGTTACCAAAGAGAAATCCATTTATTGAAGAGAGTAAACATTTTCATTATTAATATTTAAAGAAGTAAACAGATGACAAGTTTGTTGGTAATTATAGTTTTAGTTTTATTGGCTATTGCATTGTGGCAATTAACGAAGATATTCGATTTATCTCAAGTAGGTGAATACAAGAATAGATCTCAAGTTGCAGATGACACTGATAATAACACACAAGGGTATTTAATGTTTGGTTTTTTAGCTTTCATATATATATTTACAATATATGGATTGATCACTTGGGGGCCTTTAGTTTTACATACTCCTGCATCAGCTCATGGTCCATTAATAGATAGTTTAATGAACGTTACTTGGGTTTTAATCTTTATTGTTCAAGCAATTACTCAAGTTTTATTGCATTATTTTGCTTTCAAATACCGTGGTAAAAAAGAAAATAAAGCATTGTATTTTGCAGATAATAATAAATTAGAAGCCATTTGGAGTGTAATTCCAGCTATTGTTCTTGCAGGTTTAATCCTTTACGGATTATATGCATGGACCAATATCATGTTCATTGAAGACGATGAAGATACCGTAACAATTGAATTGTATGCACAACAGTTTAACTGGACTGCTCGTTATGCTGGAAATGATAATGTTCTTGGAAAAGCAAATGTTAGATATATTGAAGGTATTAATACAGTGGGTGTTGATATAGAAGATCCTTATGCAATTGATGATGTTGTGATTAAAGAATTACACATTCCAAAAGGAAAGAAAATACATTTCAAAATGCGTTCTCAAGACGTTTTACACTCTGCATACATGCCTTATTTTAGAGCACAAATGAATTGTGTTCCTGGAATGGTTACTGAATTCGCTTTTGAACCAACCTACACAACAGCAGAATATAGAGAATTACCATACATGATCGCAAAGGTTGCTAATATCAATGCAATTAGAGCAAAGAAAAGTATTGATTTAGTTGCAAAAGGGGAACCTGCATTGGATCCTTATCAATTTGATTTTCTATTACTTTGTAATAAAATTTGTGGTGCATCGCATTACAACATGCAAATGAAAATTGTTGTTGATACGCCTGAAGATTATGCTAAATGGTTGAAGGAAAAAACTTCAATAGTTAAAGAGGTCAAAGCAGAAAAAGCTGCAAAAGTCGCTCCTGTTCAAGGAGATAAAGTGAAAGATACAGCTACTATTGCCCCTGTTGAAGAGGTTAAAGTAGCCATGAAATAATATTTTAAAATTTAAAGTAAAAGAATATGTCAGCAGAAGGTCACGGACACGAATTAGAACACGATCACGAACACGAACATCACCATAAAGATACTTTTATAACAAAGTATATCTTTAGCATTGATCACAAAATGATTGCCAAGCAATATCTAATTACTGGTATTTTCATGGGAATTATTGGTGTGGGTTTATCCATGCTTTTTAGAATGCAATTGGCTTGGCCTGAAGAATCTTTTAAAATATTCAATGTTTTATTAGGTGATAAATTTGCTCCAAACGGAGTAATGGCTAATGACATTTATCTAGCTTTAGTTACCATTCACGGAACAATAATGGTTTTCTTTGTTCTAACTGCCGCACTGAGTGGTACGTTTAGTAACTTATTGATACCGCTTCAAATCGGCGCACGAGATATGGCCTCAGGAACATTAAATATGATTTCTTATTGGTTGTTCTTTTTGTCAAGTGTAATTATGATTTCATCATTATTTGTTGAAGCGGGTCCGGCATCTGCAGGATGGACAATCTATCCGCCTTTGAGCGCACTTCCCCAAGCAATTCCTGGTTCTGGAATGGGAATGACTTTATGGTTGGTTTCTATGGCAATTTTCATCGCATCTTCATTGTTAGGGTCTTTGAATTATGTTGTAACCGTTATTAATCTTAGAACTAAAGGGATGTCTATGACTAGATTGCCACTAACTATTTGGGCTTTCTTTGTTACAGCAATCATAGGAATTGTATCTTTTCCAGTTCTTTTGTCCGCAGCATTATTATTAATAATGGACAGAAGTTTTGGTACTTCTTTCTTCCTATCTGATATCTATATTGCAGGTGAAGTTCTTCACAATCAAGGTGGTTCACCAGTTTTATTCGAACATTTATTTTGGTTTTTAGGACACCCTGAAGTATACATCGTATTATTACCAGCACTAGGAATTACTTCTGAAGTTATAGCAACTAACTCTCGTAAACCTATTTTTGGTTATAGAGCGATGATTATGTCTATTCTTGCAATTGCATTTTTATCTACAATTGTTTGGGGTCACCACATGTTTATATCTGGAATGAATCCATTCCTAGGTTCTGTGTTTACTTTCACCACATTGTTAATCGCAATTCCATCAGCCGTAAAAGCGTTTAATTATATTACAACACTTTGGAAAGGAAACCTACAATTAAATCCTGCAATGTTGTTCTCAATCGGACTAGTTTCAACATTTATTACTGGTGGTTTAACGGGAATTATCCTTGGTGATAGTACTTTAGATATAAATGTTCACGATACCTATTTCGTTGTTGCTCACTTTCACTTAGTAATGGGTATTTCTGCGCTTTACGGAATGTTTGCTGGAATCTATCACTGGTTTCCAAGAATGTTCGGAAGAATGTTGAACAAAAACCTTGGATACGTTCACTTTTGGGTAACTGCAATTTGTGCTTATGGTGTATTTTTCCCAATGCACTTTATAGGAATGGCTGGTTTACCAAGACGTTATTATACTAATACCAACTTTCCGTTATTTGATGATTTACAAAATGTAAATGTATTAATCACTACTTTTGCCTTAATTGGTGGTGTTTTCCAGTTAGTATTTTTATACAATTTCTTCATTAGTATTTTCTACGGAAAGAAATCAGTTCAAAACCCATGGAAATCAAATACATTAGAATGGACAGCGCCTGTTGAACACATTCATGGAAACTGGCCAGGAGAAATTCCTCATGTATACAGATGGCCATACGATTATAGCAAACCAGGTCACGATGAAGATTTTGTTCCTCAAAATGTACCAATGAAAGAAGGTGAAGAAGTTTTACATCACTAATCTTTCAAACTAATTTATATAAAATGCCTTTCTCCCGAAACTTCGGGATGGAAAGGCATTTTTATTTGCTCATAACTTTCCTATATTTGTAATATGAACGAAAACTTAGACCCAACCAATCAGAATTTTAATCCTGAAGAACTTGATCTCGAAAAAAGATTAAGACCGCTATCTTTTGATGATTTTGCCGGTCAAGACCAAATTTTAGAAAACCTAAAAGTTTTTGTTGAAGCTGCTAATCAAAGAAATGAAGCTTTAGACCACACACTTTTTCACGGTCCTCCTGGTTTAGGAAAAACTACTTTGGCAAATATTTTAGCCAATGAGTTGGGCGTGGGAATAAAAATAACTTCTGGTCCTGTTCTCGATAAGCCTGGAGATTTAGCGGGTTTATTGACCAATCTCGATGAAAGAGATGTTCTATTTATTGATGAAATTCACCGTTTAAGTCCAATAGTTGAAGAGTATTTATATTCGGCAATGGAAGATTTCAAAATCGATATTATGATTGAATCGGGACCCAATGCACGCTCGGTTCAAATCAATTTAAACCCTTTTACATTAGTTGGTGCCACCACGCGTTCGGGGTTGCTAACCGCACCAATGCGAGCTCGTTTCGGAATACAAAGCCGTTTACAATATTACACAACCGAACTTTTAACAACAATTGTTGAGCGAAGTTCAGCCATCATAAAAATGCCAATCACTATGGAAGCTGCGATTGAAATTGCAGGAAGAAGTAGAGGAACGCCAAGAATAGCAAATGCACTTTTGAGACGTGTTCGTGATTTTGCACAAATCAAAGGAAATGGAAAAATAGATATTGAAATTGCACGATATTCGCTAAAAGCGTTGAATGTTGATGCCCACGGTTTGGACGAAATGGACAACAAAATATTGACTACCATAATTGACAAATTCAAAGGTGGACCAGTCGGTTTATCAACATTGGCAACAGCTGTTTCTGAAAGTAGTGAAACCATTGAAGAAGTTTACGAACCCTTTCTAATCCAAGAAGGTTTTATAATGAGAACCCCACGAGGTCGGGAAGTTACCGAAAAAGCCTACACGCATTTAGGGAGAATCAAAGGCAACATTCAAGGCGGGCTTTTTTAATTTGAAGCTATTCCTGCTGTCCGTTGTATCCACGCAAAAAAAGCGTGGGATGCCACTCCCATCAGGGCTAAAAACGTTCCCATTTCATAAGATGATTTTATAATAATTTTAGATTTATAGAACCAAAATCAAAATATACAGATTTCATAAAATCCGAAGCCAAGCGCCTCGGGTTTTTGTCTTGTGGAATATCCAAAGCAGGTTTTTTAGAACAAGAAGCACCCAGATTAGAAAATTGGCTCAATAAAAACCAACACGGACAAATGTCCTATATGGAAAATAATTTTGACAAACGCCTTAATCCAACCTTACTAGTTGATGATGCCAAAAGTGTCGTGTCATTATTGTTGAATTATTATCCATCGGAAATACAAAATCAAGAAAGCTATAAAATATCAAAATACGCTTACGGGCAAGATTATCATTTTGTCATCAAAGAAAAACTCAAAGAATTACTATTTTCAATTCAATCAACTATCGGGGAAGTTTCTGGTCGTGCATTTGTAGATTCAGCACCCATTCTCGATAAGGCTTGGGCTGCCAAAAGTGGCTTGGGTTGGATTGGCAAAAACAGTAATTTATTGACACAGCAAGTAGGTTCGTTTTATTTTATCGCAGAACTCATAATCGATTTAGAATTGGAATACGATTATGCATCAACAGACCATTGCGGAACTTGTACGGCTTGTATTGATGCGTGTCCAACAGAAGCAATCGTAGCACCATACATCGTTGATGGAAGTAAATGTATTTCCTATTTCACTATCGAACTCAAAGAAAATATTCCCCCTGAAATGAAAGGAAAATTTGATGATTGGGTTTTCGGATGTGATGTTTGTCAAGATGTTTGCCCTTGGAATAAATTTTCAAAACCACATAAAGAACCATTATTCAATCCAAATCCTGAGTTGCTTTCCATGTCAAAAAAAGATTGGGAAGAAATTACAGAAGAAACTTTTAAAGTAGTGTTTAAAAATTCAGCTGTAAAAAGAACAAAATTTGAAGGACTAAAACGGAATATAGAATTCCTAAAATAACCTTTTTTATCTTTATTTCCTATACGATTTTACAACTGCAGTTGAAATAAAATAGCTTAAAACCGCTACTATTCCACTAATAATTAAAGAACCAATAAATAGAGTTATCCCAGTTTTACCTAAATTGCTACTCCAATTTTCAAGTTTATAATCTATAGAATTACCGGTAATAATAACCCCCGTTTTATAACTTAGATATAAAAAAAACGGACTTGTAAATGGATTCGAAATTATGCTGGCTGCAATTGCTATCAATAAGTTGAATTTTATAAATCTGCTCAGCAATAAAACCAAAGGGGTTCCAAAACCAAAAGTCGGAAAGACACTTATAAATGTTCCAATTGCTGCTCCCAACCCAATTTCGGAGGCGCTGTCATTAGTCCTTGCTAATTTCCAAAATACTATTTTAAGCCTTCGTAGAATTTTATTTAAAGCAGATTTTTTTGATTTATGGGTCAAATATTTTTGTTTTTAGGAGTTTTTTAGAAATCTATTTTTAGGAAAGTAAGTCATAATAATAACAACAAATCGAATAAATAAATAAGACAGTAAATTAGAATATCGTGTAAACATGCCATCTCTTTTTTTTAATGTTTCAGAAGTTAATCTAGTACATTGACTCATGATTTTGTTTAAATGCAATAAATATTTTTCAGAAAATGAAATGGAATTAATTTCAACATTCATTTCAATACTTCCAAAAGAACTCAAATTATTCATATTAAAGGAGCCAATAGTCGTCCATTTTCCATCAATTACAGCGGCTTTTCCATGTAAAACAGATTTATTCCACTCGTATATTTCAATATTGTATTTCAACAAAATAGAATAAAGGTAAAGCGAGGCACTTCTCAAAACAGGCAGGTCAGATATTCCTGAAACTATTAATTTAATTGGCACCTTTCTCTTAGAAGCTTTTTTTAAAGCTAAAGCTATTCTGCTTCCTGGAAAAAAATAACTACCAACAATCACGATTTCTTTTTGTGCATTACCAATTTCTTTTACATATTCTTTTTGAACCTCATTTTTTCTGTTCAACCAGTCGTTTTGTAAAATCCTGATTGCTATAGGTTCTTTATCAAATAGTGTAGTTTCAATTTTTCTTTTTCTAACCTTTCTTTTTTTTAAATATAAGTTTCTACAAATTTGCTGTATAGGTTTTGCAACAGTACTTTCTAATTCAATAGCATAATCAAGCCATGGAGTTTCAAAAGAAGTCCCATGGTATTTATCAGCAATATTTATTCCGCCGATTAATACGCATTTACCATCAGAAACAACTACTTTTTGATGTAGTCTACGACCGATATAAAAGGAATTTAAAGAAAAAAATGGTGAAAAAAATCTAATATTTACCCCGTAATATCTAAGTTCTTTCATAATATTTGATGAAAAGGAACCGGAGCCAAATCCATCCAAAAGCAAATAGATTTTAACATTACGATTAGCAGCTTTTTTTAAGGCTTCGACAATTCTTAATCCAGTAGAATCTGTATCGAAGATATAAGTTTGTAGGTGTAATTCTTTCTTTGTGGCATTAATAATTCTTTCTAATCTTGCAAAATAGTCTTCGCCACTAAAAACTAATTCGATTTTTTTTGTGGATTTAATTGTCTTTATTTCCTGTACTAACATACTATTTAGTTATAATTAAAAAGAAAAAGCATAGGTAAAAAACGAGGCTGATTTTTACAATATTAAATAATTTAAGTAAAACGGCTATTTAGTATTTATTATTATTGGCAAATCTTTATTTAACAAAATAATAGGGTTGCAAAATACTAGATTTTAATTTAGGAAATAAATATAGGGTTTGTAATTTAAATAAGAATAATTTATTTGATAAATTCGACGAAGTGCAAATACTATCGATATAGCGAATGTTCAACAAGAACAATAAACAAATTAATTTACTAATTTGGAAACAATAATTAATTAAAGAGTTTATTATTCAATTCTTACTTTTATCTTTGTTGATTACAAATTAATATTGAAATGGATAATCACAATAAAAGAAGAGAAGCGTTATTATACCATGCCAAACCAACGCCTGGGAAAATTCAAGTAGTTCCAACTAAAAAATATGCTACCCAAAGGGATTTGTCTTTGGCCTATTCTCCAGGAGTTGCTGAGCCATGTTTGGAAATTGTAAAAGACGTAAATAATGTTTATAAATACACGGCTAAAGGGAATTTAGTAGCTGTAATCACTAATGGGAC
>JBIPNF010000097.1:0-8700 GCA_044373885.1 Flavobacterium sp.
CTGCAAGAAACAGAAATCGTTGATGGCGAAGGAATTATAGGTAAAAAACCAGTTTTAAAACCAGGAGAATCTCACACCTACAGTTCTGGTTGTCTGCTAACATCACCATTTGGCGCGATGCAAGGCTATTTCAACATGGTGAATTTCACATCCACCCGAAATTTCAAAGTTGTTGTCCCAACATTTCGATTAAGTGCCCCATTTGCATTAAATTAATTTGAAGCTAATTCCAGCAGTTCATTACAACTCCTCATTCAATAAATCTTTTTTTCTATTGCGTTTTCAAGAGCTCCCTTTGGTCGCTTTGAAAACACAAGAAAAAATAGCTTTTTGTATTCCGGGGTTTCCATTTCCGTCTGGGCTAGAAATCCCGAAATCAAGAACTTTTTTAGAAATTTCAAAATCCAATTTCTAATTTCAAAACATCAATTATCAAATGTACTTTTGTACTTTTGTAAAAAAGTATTTCATTCATAAAAACCAAATGAGATTAATATCAAAATTCTAATTTTCTCTCAACGGAAATCTCCAAAATGAGAGAAGCTAAATAAAAACTATCATGTTAAAAGGATTCTTTAATGTTCCAAAAGCGGTTAACGAACCAGTAAAATCGTATGCGCCAAATTCACCCGAAAAAGCAGCTGTTCTTGCCGCTTACAAGCAAATGTGGAATTCAAAAATTGACGTTCCATTGTATATCGGAAGTGAAGAAATTAGAACTGGAAACACCAGAAATATGTCTGCGCCTCACGATCACAAACATATCGTTGGTACGTACCATTTAGCAGAAAAAGCACATATTGAAAAAGCAATTGCCAACGCATTAGACTCTAAAAAAGCATGGGCAAACATGGCATGGGAACAGCGAGCAGCCATTTTCTTAAAAGCAGCCGAATTAATCGCAGGACCATACCGAGCAAGAATAAATGCCGCAACAATGATTGCGCAATCTAAAAATATTTTTCAAGCAGAAATCGATGCGTCATGCGAATTAATTGACTTTCTTCGTTACAACGTGGAGTTCATGACACAAATTTATTGCGACCAACCAAAATCAGATTCTACCGTTTGGAATCGTTTAGAATACCGACCTCTTGAAGGATTTGTTTATGCAATTACGCCTTTTAATTTTACCGCAATTGCCGCAAATTTACCTGCAAGTGCTGCTATGATGGGAAATGTTGTGATTTGGAAACCAAGTGACAGCCAAGTTTTTTCTGCAAAAATCATCATCGATGTTTTCAAAGAAGCGGGAGTTCCAGATGGAGTTATCAACGTTGTTTTTGGAGATGCCGAAATGATTACCAATACCGTTCTTGCTAGTCGTGATTTTGCTGGAGTACATTTCACAGGATCGACGCATGTGTTCAAAGACATTTGGGCAAAAATTGGAACCAACATTCACCATTATAAAACCTATCCAAGAATAGTTGGAGAAACAGGTGGAAAAGATTTCGTAGTAGCACATCCAAGTGCCAATATTAAACAAGTGGCAACGGGAATTGTTCGTGGTGCATTTGAATTTCAAGGTCAAAAATGTTCTGCAGCTTCAAGAGCCTATGTGCCTCAAAGTTTGTGGCCCGCAATTAAAGAGCAACTAATCACCGATGTAAAATCCATGAAAATGGGGTCTCCTGAAGATTTTGGAAATTTCATCACAGCTGTTATTCATGAAGGTTCTTTTGATAAATTAGTTGGTTTCATCGAGCAAGCAAAAAAAGATACCGATGCCGAAATAATCGTTGGTGGTAATTATGATAAATTGGTGGGTTATTTTATTGAGCCTACTATAATAGTTACAACAAACCCAAAATATTCTACAATGGAAACCGAATTATTCGGACCTGTTATGACCATTTATGTATATGAAGATGCCGCATGGGAAACCACCTTACAATTGGTTGACCAAACATCAGAATATGCATTAACAGGAGCGATTTTTAGTCAAGATCGTTATGCCATTGAGCAAGCTACAATTGCTTTGCAAAATGCTGCTGGAAATTTTTATGTAAATGACAAACCAACGGGAGCGGTGGTAGGAATGCAGCCTTTTGGTGGAGCAAGAGCTTCTGGTACGAATGACAAAGCGGGTTCAGCATTGAACCTATTGCGTTGGGCTTCTCCAAGAACCATAAAAGAAACGTTTGTTACACCTGAAGATTACAGATACCCATTTTTAGGAGAATAAACAGTAATAAAATACATAATATACAAACAAGGCCGAATTCATATTGGAATTCGGCCTTGTTTGTATATTATCAAACGTTCGACTTTTATACTTACTATATTTTATACTTTAGTGGCAAATGAACCACTTTTTTAGTTTCAAAGAATTCGCCCTCAAAAAATGCTGCAATATTGAATTCCTTTGCATTGGGAAAAGCAGCCAATTCCTCGGTTAAATCGCCCCCTTTTAGGTATAAAACACCGTTTTTAAGTTCGTGTTTTTGCTGTTTCTTGATTTTGTCTTTTATCCAAGAAACAAAATCGGGCATGTTTGTTACCGCGCGACTCACAATAAAATCGAAATCACCTTTGACATTTTCAGCACGCATTTGCTCTGCTTTGACATTTTTTAATTCTAAAGCTTCGGCAACGGCTTTTACCACATTTATCTTTTTTAGAATAACATCTATCAAATAAAACCGTGTTTCTGGAAATAAAATTGCCAACGGAATACCAGGAAATCCTCCTCCAGTTCCCACATCCAAAACATAGGTCCCAGGTTCAAATTTTTGAATTTTTGCAATAGCCAAAGAATGTAAAACGTGTTTTACATACAACTCATCAATGTCTTTGCGGGAAATTACATTGATTTTTGAATTCCAATCTTGGTACAACTCCTCTAATTGCTTAAATTGATTTATCTGAACGACAGTCAAATCAGGGAAATATTTTAGGATAAATTCCATTTTGTAATTTTTAACAAAAGTAATACTTTGAAACTAAAATTTTAGCCTGATTTTTGTATATTAAATTTAATAATAATTACATTTGTAGCTTATCAATATATTATGAATAACAATGCCCCTACTTTTGCAAAACAAGATGACTTGAAATTCTTCAGAACCTTGAACTCTAAAGTTAACAATTACTTCAAAGAAAACAACATACAGAAAACAGGAAATTGGAAGTTGTATTTAAAAACAGCTATCCTTTTTGCAGTATTTTTAACCCCTTATTTTCTAATCATTACTTTAACAACAATGCCTTTTTGGTTGTTTTCATTGTTGTCAATAGTAATTGGAATTGGAATGGCTGGAATCGGAATGAACGTGATGCACGATGGAAATCATGGGTCGTACTCCAACAAAAACTGGGTTAATAAATTCATGGGTGGGACCATCTATATTTTGGCTGGAAATGTTTACAATTGGCAAGTACAGCACAATGTTTTGCACCACACGTATACTAATATTCCCGGTCATGATGAAGATTTAGATGCAGGTCGCGTAATCCGTTTTACCAAAGAAGCAAAATGGTTTAATTTCCATAAATTTCAACATTATTATTCTATTTTCTTATATGGTCTGTTAACTTTTAATTGGTCATTAACCACCGATTTCAAGCAAATGAGTCTTTATTTAAAAAGAAAATTGTCTTATGGAGAACCTAAAAGCTCCAAATTTCTATGGACTACTTTAGTAGTAACAAAAGTAATATACTTTGCCGTTTGGATTGTAATTCCAATGTTATTAGGTATTTCTTGGTGGAAAGTATTATTTGGTTTTTTTATTATGCATTATACTGCAGGTTTGATTTTGAGTGTTGTTTTTCAATTGGCACACATTACCGATGATACCACCAATCCACTTCCTAATCATGAAGGAGAAATGGAACACACATGGGCGATACACCAATTATTTACTACAGTGAATTTTGCCCCAAAAAGCTTCATCGTAAATTGGTACACAGGGGGATTAAATCATCAAATTGAGCACCATTTATTTCCGCATATTAGTCATATTCACTACGGAAAAATAGCCAAATTTGTAAAAGAGGCTGCGCAAGAAGCAAATCTTCCTTATTACGAATATAAGTCTATGAGAACGGCAGTAATTGCTCATTTCAAGCATTTGAAAGACTTGGGAATGAAACCAGAATTTTCGGTATAACGGATTCATATTCGGATAATTCGCACAAACATTTAACTACAACACACACATAATGAACCCACTTTCGGATAGGATAAATAATTTATCGACATCACAAACATTGGCAATGGCGGCATTGGCAAGAGAATTAAAAGCACAAGGAAAAGACATCATCAGTTTAAGTTTAGGAGAACCCGACTTTAATACGCCTGATTTTATAAAAGAAGCGGCAAAAAGAGCCATCGACGAAAATTATAGCACCTATTCTCCGGTTGAGGGTTACCAAGAATTAAAAGAAGCCATTTGCAGAAAATTCAAAAGAGACAACGATTTAGAATACAAGCCTTCTCAAATTGTGGTTTCAACGGGGGCTAAACAATCGTTATACAACATTGCACAAGTAATGTTAAACGATGGTGATGAGGTAATTCTGCCTGCGCCATATTGGGTTAGCTACTTTGAAATAATCAAATTGTCAGGTGGCGTTCCGGTTGAAGTACCAACTTCTATAGATAGTGATTTCAAAATCACACCAGCACAATTAGAAGCGGCATTAACGCCAAAAACAAAAATGATGTGGTTCAGTTCTCCTTGTAATCCAAGTGGTTCTGTATATAATAGGGAAGAATTAACGGCTTTGGCTAAAGTATTGGAGAAATATCCAAATGTTTATGTTGTTGCTGATGAAATATACGAACACATTAATTTCTCAGGAACTTTTTGTAGTATTGGATCTATTCCAGGTATGTTCGATAAAACGATAACCGTAAATGGAGTTGCAAAAGCATTTGCAATGACGGGTTGGAGAATTGGATATATCGGAGCTCCCGAATTTATAGCAAAAGCGTGTGCGAAAATTCAAGGACAAGTAACAAGTGGCGCCAATAGTATTGCGCAACGCGCTACAATAACTGCCGTTGATGCTGATCCAAGTGTTTTAAAACACATGGTTGATGCTTTTCATAGCCGAAGAGATTTAGTTGTTGGACTTCTTAAAGAAATTCCAGGAATAAAAATCAATGTTCCTGAAGGGGCTTTTTATGTGTTTCCTGATGTTTCTTCTTTCTTCGGAAAAACACTAAATGGGACTTTCATTAAAGATGCCAATGACTTTTCAATGTATCTTTTATCTCATGCAAATGTAGCAACCGTAACTGGTGATGCTTTTGGAAATCCAGATTGTATCCGTTTCTCGTATGCTACAAGTGAAGGTTTATTGACAGAAGCATTGCGAAGAATAAAAGAAGCAGTGGCATAATCACTTACTTCAAATTAAATTAGTTTAAAGTTTAAGGCTTAAAGTTTCACAACCTTAAACTTTAAATTTTAAACTTTTTTTATTTTATGAAAATACTACTTTTAGGTTCAGGCGAATTAGGAAAAGAATTTGTAATTGCTGCGCAACGCATTGGACAAAGGGTTATCGCCGTAGACAATTATGAAAATGCTCCCGCAATGCAAGTTGCACACGATTTTGAAGTCATCAACATGCTTGATGGCGCCGAATTAGATCGTATAATTGCAAAACACAAACCCGATTTTATAGTCCCTGAAATTGAAGCCATAAGAACCGAACGTTTTTATGACTATGAGAAACAAGGAATTATAGTCGTTCCCTCCGCAAAAGCCGCAAATTTCACCATGAATAGAAAAGCAATTCGCGATTTAGCCGCCATAGAATTAGGGTTGAAAACTGCTAATTATCGGTATGCAACATCAGCTGAAGAATTGAAAAAAGCTGTTTTGGAAGTTGGAATGCCTTGTGTAGTAAAACCCTTAATGTCTTCTTCGGGGAAAGGACAGTCAACAATAAAAACAATTTCCGATATTGACAAAGCTTGGCACTATGCCGTTGAAGGATCTCGTGGTGACGTGGTTGAAGTTATTATTGAAGCATTTGTGAAGTTCAATTCAGAAATTACATTACTGACAGTAGTTCAAAATAATAATCCAACTCTTTTTTGTGCTCCAATTGGTCATCGACAAGAGCGAGGTGATTATCAAGAAAGTTGGCAACCCGCCCGAATTTCCGATGCTGCTTTATATGAAGCCCAAGATATGGCCGAAAAAGTCACAGAAGCTTTAGGAGGTGCTGGACTTTTTGGAGTTGAGTTTTTCCTTGCTGACGATGGGGTTTATTTTTCGGAATTGTCACCAAGGCCTCACGATACTGGAATGGTAACTCTTGCTGGAACGCAAAATTTTAATGAATTTGAACTGCATTTACGTGCAATTTTGAGCCTGCCAATTTTTGAAATAAAGTTAGAAAAAGCAGGTGCAAGTGCTGTGATTTTAGCCCACGAAAATTCAAATAACCCAACGTTTTCAGGTATAGAAAAAATTGCTGCTTTACCCAAAACAGATTTTCGAATATTTGGCAAACCTACTTCGCGACCGTATCGAAGAATGGGTGTTTCATTGGTTTGTGATAGTTTGGAAACACCAATTGAAAAAATTGTTGAACGCGCAATAGCTGCTGCAAATTTGGTTAAAGTCAATTATTAATTCCAATCAAAATGTTGGACGTAATTCATAAAACCTATTTTGCGTGATTTCACTCCTAATCGATTAAATGGTTCTTCAATAAGTTATCACAATACCTTTATAATCAAAACTAATTTTGGAATTGTGTTGGAATGGTTTTAAATTATTAAATTTGCAGTATATAAAAATTCAATTAAAAATAGAAAATATGGCATTAGCAATAACAGACGCTACTTTTGACGAAGTAGTTTTGAAATCAGACAAACCTGTAATGGTAGATTTTTGGGCAGCATGGTGTGGACCGTGTAGAATGGTTGGACCAATCATTGACGAAATCGGAGTAGAATTTGCTGGAAAAGCGGTGGTTGGAAAAGTAGATGTAGATGCAAATCAAGAATTTGCTGCCAAATACGGTGTAAGAAATATCCCAACAGTTTTAGTGTTTCACAACGGAGAAGTAGTAGGACGTCAAGTAGGAGTTGCTCCAAAGCAAACATATGCTGACAGCTTGAATGCTTTGTTGTAAATCACAATTCAAATAGATTGTAATTCAAGGTTTGGCGAAAGTCAAGCCTTTTTTATTTAAACTGAATTTATTTCAGTTGCTATATTTTCAATCTTTTAATTTTTAAATCGTTTAATCTTTTAATACATTTGAAGGATGAAAATTGAATCACAAATAGAGAAAATCTCCAGCTTCCAACATCTAGAATTGTTGGCCAATCAGGTTGTAGAAGGATTCATTTCGGGAATGCATAAAAGTCCGTTTCATGGATTTTCTGCTGAATTTGCCGAACATAAAGTCTATAATCCAGGAGAGAGCACGAAGCACATCGATTGGAAATTATTTGCTAAAACCGACCGACTTTATACTAAAAGATACGAGGAAGAAACCAATTTAAGGTGTCATATAATTATCGATAATTCGTCTTCGATGCATTACCCAAAGTTGAAAGACACTCAATTGTTTTATGAAAACAAGATTGGTTTTTCGGTTTTGGCTTCTGCGGTTTTGATGAATTTATTAAAGAAACAGCGGGACGCCATTGGGCTAAGTGTCTATTCTGACGAATACGAATATTATGCTCCCGAGAAAGGAAGCGATCGCCACCACCGAATGATTTTGAACAAATTAGAATCATTATTAGAAAATCCAAAAGCTACTAAGAATACAAATACAGTGGCGTTTTTACATCAAATAGCCGAGAAAATTCACCGTCGATCCATGATTGTGCTTTTCACAGATATGTTTCAATCTGGAAATGAAGTAGCCTTGTTTACGGCCTTACAACATTTAAAACACAACAAACATAAAGTTGTACTATTTCATGTAATTGATAAAAAAACAGAATTAGATTTTGATTTTGATACCGCACCAAGAAAATTCATCGACATAGAATCGGGTGAGGAAATAAACATTTTTGCCGATACAGTCAAAGAAACCTACCAAGCTTCGGTCACCGATTACTTCAAAAAAGTAGCATTAACATGTGCTCAAAACAAAATTAAGTATGTTCCTGTGTCTGCTGGTGCTGATTTCGAAAAAATACTTACTACATACCTTGTTGAAAAACAAACCTTTGGGTAATACCGTATAATTTTATTAAATTTTTATTCCAAAACACTTGTAGGAGTCGAAATAGATTGTATATTTGCACTCGCAATAAAGCGCTGGTTTGGTAGTTCAGTTGGTTAGAATACATGCCTGTCACGCATGGGGTCGCGGGTTCGAGTCCCGTCCAGACCGCTTAAATTGGGAAAAGTCACGTGTAAAAGCGTGACTTTTTTGCCCAAAAAAGGTTTTAAGATTGTTGTGTTGTTTTGCTACGAATTTGTAACTCGTAGCCGGTTTAGTAGTTAGACCAATGAAAAGCTTTCCATTTATTCTGAATTTATTTCAGAATCTAAGGATAGCTTTTTTGCTTTTAAGAAGGTTGTAATTTTTTGTAATTTTACTAAATAGAATATAATTTATTTGATATTTAATACTCAAAACTTGCAATTTCAAACCTAATTTCATTACTTTGCACCGTTCTTAAACGTACTGATTGTTATCACGAAAGCCAGAGGGATTAGACCCGTTGAAAGCTTAGCAACCCTTTATTCCTAAAGAAGGTGCTAC
>JBIPNF010000098.1:0-8665 GCA_044373885.1 Flavobacterium sp.
TATTTAATTATTTAGCTAAAGAAAATCTTTGACGGTGCAAAAATAGTACTATTTTTGAAAAAAGCACCTACTTACAACCCTTTTCTTCAATTAAAATTAAAATGAATTTATGCGAATTCTAATTTACAATTTGATTATCTAATATACTTTTAGTAATTCTTAAATAGAATTTTCCTTTTAAAAACGTATCTTTGTGAACTGAATTTTATCTGAAATCTATTCTGATTTTTAGTTTTAAAAAATATTAATTTCCTTCTAAAAATGAAAGAATTACAATATCTAAATAAATATTTTGTCAAATATAAATATCGATTTCTACTCGGTATTTTAATCACTATAATTGCACAAATTTTTTCACTATTTACTCCAAAACTAATTAGTAAATCATTTGAAGCCATTGAAGGATTTTCTAAAACGAATACATCTGACATTTCAATAATCCGTAACGAACTGTTCCACAACGTTTTGTTGATAATTGCAACGACTATGGTTGCAGGATTTTTAACTTTTTTGATGCGTCAAACCTTGATTGTGATGTCACGCCACATCGAATTTGACCTTAAAAATGAAGTCTTTAGACAATATGAAAATTTATCTCAAAGTTTCTACAAACAAAATAGAACGGGAGATTTAATGAATCGAATTAGTGAAGATGTTGGAAAAGTACGCATGTATGTTGGTCCCGCAGTAATGTACACCATAAATACGGTCATCCGATTTGCAATTGTGATTGTATATATGTATACTGTTTCACCATTGTTAACATTATACACGCTGCTTCCCTTACCACTTTTATCGTATGCTATTTTCAGATTAAGCAAACAAATCAATAAAAGAAGCACTATTTTCCAGCAATATTTATCAAAAATATCAAGTTTTACGCAGGAGGTTTTTTCAGGAATTCGAGTGATAAAAGCGTATTCTTTAGAAAACTTACATCAGGAAAACCTCAACAATTTATCTTTAGAAAGCAAAGAAAAAAGCATGAGTTTGGCAAAAGTACAATCGCTTTTTGGCCCATTAATGCTTGCTCTAATTGGTGTGAGCAATTTAGTAGTGATTTATTTTGGTGGAATGTTGTACATCAACGGAAGCATCAAAAGCATCGGTATCATTGCCGAATTTATTCTTTATGTAAATATGTTAACTTGGCCAGTCGCTTCATTAGGTTGGATTTCATCAATGGTTCAAGAGGCCGAAGCTTCTCAAAAACGCATCAATGAATTTTTGAAAATTGTACCCGAAATCAGAAATAATACAGAAAATCATTCTGTTATCAAAGGAGAAATCACATTTCAAAATGTAACTTTTATTTATGACGACACCAATATAAAAGCGCTTAATAACGTTTCATTTTCAGTAAAAAAGGGAGAAACTTTGGCGATTCTTGGAAAAACAGGTTCTGGAAAATCGAGTGTTCTTACTTTGATAAGCCGTTTGTATGATGTAACAAATGGATCAATCTTAATTGATGGAATTCCAATTCAAGACGTTCATTTATTTGATTTAAGAAACAGTATTGGGATAGTTCCTCAAGATGCTTTTTTGTTTTCTGACACCATAAAAAACAACATCAAATTTGGAAAAGAAGACGCAACAGAGGAAGAAGTAATTGCTGCGGCAAAAAAAGCTTCAGTACACGACAACATCAAAAAATTCACAAAAAAGTACGATACTATTTTGGGAGAACGAGGAATTACACTTTCAGGTGGTCAAAAACAACGGGTTTCTATTGCAAGAGCTTTAATTAAAAATCCAGAAATTCTTTTGCTCGACGATTGTTTGTCTGCAGTAGATACGGAAACCGAAGAAATAATTTTGAGTAATTTATTAGAATATTGTAAAAACAAAACCACAATTATTGTGAGTAATCGAGTTTCTTCTGCTAAAAATGCTGACAACATAATCATTATTGAAGATGGCGTAATAATACAACAAGGCTCTCATAATCAATTAGTAAACCAAGATGGGTATTACAAAGAATTGTATTTGAAACAAATTTCTGAAAAAGATTTGTCATAAATGTTGTTTTATAATCCTTTTTTTATGATTTTTGGATTGTAATTAAACTTAAAAAACGATTATGAGAGAAAATGATATGTTAGAAAAAGAGGAAATTTTTTCTAAAGTTTTGAGAGCGGGAAGAAGAACCTATTTCTTTGATGTGAGAGCTACAAAAGCTGACGATTACTACATTACCATTACTGAAAGCAAGAAATTTACCGAAGAAGACGGTTCGTTTCATTTTAAAAAGCATAAAATTTATTTGTACAAAGAAGATTTTACAGCATTTGCAGAAATATTAGAAGACATGACTTCGTATGTATTGAATCACAAAGGCGAAGAGGTTATTTCTGAAAGACATCAAAAGGATTTCAAAAAAGAACACCCAGCTGAAAAAACAGAAGATAGTGAATTACCAAAAACTTCAAGTTTTACAGATATTGATTTTGATGATATTTAATATTTGTTGAAATAGCTAAAAAGCATTACTTTAAAGTTCGAAAGTCGTATGATTTTCGAACTTTTTTTGATAGTACTTCAATATTCAAAAAACCAAATAACCTGTTAATTATCAGTAATTTATCTTAATAAAATTCTTAAATTTGAGTAGTTTCAATTTACGCCTTTTATTATGTCAATAAAAATAAACATTCCCGAAAATTGTATTGGCTTGACCAATGTTGAAGTAGCACAATCAAGAGCAAAATTTGGAACCAACCAGCAAATTCACAAACCGAAACACAAATGGTGGCTAACTCTTTTGGATGTTTTAAAAGAGCCAATGTTATTGCTATTAATCGCAGTTGCAATTATTTATTTTACTCTAAATAAATACGACGAAGCCTATTTTATGTTGTTTGCACTTATTGTAGTTTCTGGAATTTCATTTTTTCAAGATAATCGAAGTCGGAAAGCTTTGGAAGCCTTAGAGAATCTAACCGAACCTTTGAGCCAAGTTCTACGAAATGAGGAAATTGTAAACATTCCAACCACCGATATTGTTGTAAATGATATTGTAATTGCAATGGAAGGAAATACAATAAATGCCGATGGAACTATTATTTACAGTAGTGATTTTTCTGTAAATGAAGCATCATTAACAGGGGAAGCATTTTCAGTATTCAAATCTAAAAATAAAGGAGAAAATCAAGTTTATAGTGGCACATTAGTGGCTTCGGGAGTTGCTTTTTATCGGGCAACTGAAATTGGAGAACATTCAAAAATCGGAAAATTAGGAACTTCATTATTGTCAATTAAGGAAGAACGAACGCCGTTACAAATCCAAATTGAAACCTTTGCAAAAGGAATGGCAACAATTGGAATAATAATTTTCTTACTTGTATTTGGTTTCTATTTCTGGAAAACACAAACTTTTTTACCGAGTTTATTGAAAGCATTAACACTTGCAATGTCTATCATTCCTGAAGAAATACCCGTTGCCTTTACCACATTTATGGCTTTGGGTTCTTGGCGATTGATGAAAGAAGGGATAATTGTAAAAAAAATTAGAACCGTGGAAACTTTAGGCGGTGCAACAGTTATTTGTACGGATAAAACAGGAACCATTACCGAAAATAAAATGAGCTTACAGGCGGTTTATGCTTTTCCATCCGAACAAATATTTGAAGATGGAAATTGGGAAATTGAAGCCCAAAAAGTGATTGAAACCGCGATGTGGGCAAGCGAACCGATTCCTTTTGATCCAATGGAAAAAACCTTGCATCACGAATATAAAAAGATGACCAAATCAGATGAAAGACACTTGTTTTCGATGGTGCATGAATATCCGCTTGACGGAAAACCACCAATGATGACGCATGTATTTCAGAATAAAGAAGGACAAAGAATCATTGCCACCAAAGGAGGTGCCGAAGCAATTTTGAAAGTCTCCAATCTTTCGGAAGCGGAGAAAGTCAAGATTCATAGTATTATAAATTCAATTGCTTCCAAAGGGCATCGGATTTTGGGCGTTGGTTATTCAGACTTTGAAGGAACCGATTTTCCAAAAATGCAACAACATATTAAGTTCAATTTTGTAGGATTAATAGTTTTTTACGATCCTCCAAAAGAAAACATCCAACATGTTATCAAACAGTTTTATGATGCTGGAATTCAGGTGAAAGTAATTACTGGAGACAACAGTTCGACTACTAAAGCTGTTGCTGAAAAAGCAGGGATAAAAAATGCCACAACCGCAATTGAAGGCCATGAAATTATGTCGATGAGCGAGCCCGAAATGTTGAAAGCCATCCATGCTACTTCATTGTTAACACGGATGTTTCCCGAAGCAAAATTAGCCGTGATGATGGCTTTAAAAAAGGACAATCAAGTGGTGGCAATGGTTGGTGACGGTGTGAACGACGGACCAGCATTGAAAGCATCTCACATTGGAATTGCAATGGGAAAAAAAGGAACTGAAATTGCAAAAACAGCGGCAGATTTAATTCTAACAGACGATGATTTGTCGAAAATGGTAGTAGCTGTAGCAGAAGGACGGCGCATTTATTCCAATTTAAAGAAAGCCATTCGCTATATTATTTCAATACATATTCCAATTGTAATAACGGTTTCGATGCCATTATTTTTAGGATGGAAATACCCCGATATTTTCACACCAATTCATGTGATTTTTCTTGAAATTGTAATGGGCCCAATGTGTACGATTGTTTATGAAAATGAAGCAGCTGAAAAAAACAGTATGAAACAACCGCCACGAAAATTGACCTCAGCATTTTTGACATTAAATGAAAAAATAATCAGTATAATTCAAGGACTAATCATTGGATTGGGAATTTTATTTGTCTATCAATTAAGCATTCAAAATGGCGGCGACGAATTCAAAACCAGAACAATGGCGTTCACTACTTTGATTTTTGCTAACATTATTTTATCACTTGTCAACCGTTCCTTTTATTATTCAGTTTTCACTTCCCTTCGAAACAAAAACAATATGATGGTATTGATAAATGGAATTACGATTTTGCTCTTGGCGCTAATTTTGAATGTTGCACCAATTTCAAATTTCTTTATGGTAGTGCCTTTAAACGCTTTTGAAATTGGAATTTGTTTGCTAATTGCAATGGTTTCTGTAATGTGGATTGAAGTTTGGAAATGGATTGTAAGACGAAATAAACTTTTCTTTCCATAAAAATACCCCCAAATAGTGTCTAACTTTTTGGGGGCAGTCTATAATTGCTATTGGGATTTATATATTTGTAAACCGACGATTATTTCACGTCCATTAATTCAACGTCGAAAATTAAAGTTGCATTTGGTGGTATTGCTCCCCCTGCACCACGACTTCCGTATCCTAAATGTGCTGGAATAACGAAACGTGCTTTGTCTCCAACATGTAATAAAGCAATTCCTTCGTCCCATCCTTCAATTACATTTCCTTGTCCTAAAGGAAATTCAATTGGTTTTTTTCGAGGATAAGAACTGTCAAAAACTTTCCCGTCTTCTAATTGACCTGTATAATGAACAGAAACTGTTTTTCCATTTTCTGCTTTTTTTCCATTTCCTCTTTGGATAAATTGGTAACGCAAACCACTTTCTGTTTTTTCAAAACCAGCAGCTAATGCTTCCATTTTTGCTTCTGCTTCTGCTCTAATAGCTGCATCACGTTTATTACGTGCTCCCTTAAAAGTAATGAAAGCTTCAATTGCGTTCCATTTTTGAGCTTCTCCACCTACTCTAATGATTTCTAAAGTATCTAAAACATCACCTTGTTCAACAGTATCCACAATATCTTGTCCTTCAACAACATGGCCAAATACGGTATGTTTGTTGTCAAGCCAATCGGTAGGAATGTGTGTGATATAAAATTGTGAGCCATTACTTGCAGGTCCAGAATTCGCCATTGACAAAACTCCGGGACGGTTGTGTTTTAGCGTTGGATGAAACTCATCTTCAAAACTATAACCTGGTCCACCTGTTCCAGTTCCTTGAGGACAACCCCCTTGAATCATAAAATCTGGAATAACTCTATGAAAAGTCAAACCATCGTAGAATTTTTGTCCCTGAGGTTTAATTTTGTTTTCCATATTTCCTTCGGCAAGTGCTACGAAGTTTCCAACTGTTCCTGGCGTTAAATCGTGTGTTAATTTTACTAAAATAGCCCCTTTTGAGGTATTGAATTTAGCGTATATCCCGTTTTCCATTTTTTTTATTTTAAATTGTGAGGCAAATTTACGAAATAAAATAGATTATTTAGATTTTGTTTTATAATGAATAGTTCCCAACTTCTCTTGGCCCTAGCCCCGATAGTAGCGGCATCCTTTTGTGGCGGAGTTCGCCACAAGAGATACAGCGGATAGCGGGAAATAGCTCCAAAAAAAAATGACACCTTTTTGAGATGTCATTTAAATTATTGCAAGGATTTTTTAGTTTCCAATAAGCCCCGCGTTTTTTAAGTAAGGTTTTATTTGCATTTCATGTCCAATGAAATCTTTGAAAGCTTGGTTCAAATCGACACTATTTCCTACTGATAATATGTATTTTCTGAAACGTTCTCCGTTTTCTCTAGTCATTCCACCATTGGCTTGCATCCAATCGAAGGCATTATAATCTAATGTTTTTGACCACGTATATGCATAATATCCTGAAGAATAACCGCCACTCCAAATGTGTGCAAAATAAGGAGAATGGTACCTAGTTGGGACTTCATTTACTAGCAAACCATATTTTTGTAAGGCTTCTTTTTCAAATTCCAAAGTAGGTTTAAAATCAGCTTCGTTTTCGACACTATGCCACGCCAAATCTAACGTAGCTGCCGCTAATAATTCGGTAATATCATATCCTTTATTGAAAGTTTCTGCTTTTTTAATTTTATCAATTAAGGCTTGCGGAATTACCTCTTTTGTTTGGTAATGAATGGCATAATTTTTTAATATTGTTGGATCTAATGCGGCATGTTCATTAATTTGAGAAGGAAATTCAACGTAATCTCTTGGAACAGAAGTTCCAGAAAGCGTTACATATTGTTGGTTTGCAAACAATCCGTGAAGCGTATGACCAAACTCGTGAAACATCGTTGTTACATCATCAAAACTAATTAATGATGGCTTTCCATTGGCTGGTTTTGCAAAATTATAAACGTTAACAATAACAGGCTTTTGATTTAAATAATGTGATTGATTTACAAAATTACTCATCCATGCCCCACCATTTTTATTGTCCCTTGTATAGAAATCCAAATAATAAATTGCCATTGATTTTCCATCATTATCGAAGACTTCATAGGCAACAACATCCGGATTATATACCGGCAAATCTTTTCGTTCCTTGAAAGTGATGCCGTACATTTGTTTGGCCGCAAAAAACACTCCTTTTTCTAAAACGGTTGTTATTTCAAAGTAAGGTTTTATTTGACTTTCATCCAAATCGTATTTTGCTTTACGCACTTGTTCCGAATAAAAGTTCCAATCCCAAGGTTCTAATTTGAACCCTCCATTTTGCGAGTCTATTAAATTTTGAATTTCTTTGGTTTCAATTTTGGCTTTTTCCACTGCTGGTCTAGCAATTTTTGCCAATAAATTCATTGCATTCGAAGGGATTTTTGCCATTTGGTCTTGTACTCTCCATTCGGCATAACTTTTCTTACCCATCAAATTGGCTTTTTGTAAACGCAATTTTGCCATTTTTTCTAGAGTTGCTCTAGTATCACCGTCGTCATTTTTTTCTGCACGAGTCCAAGACGATTTGAATATTTTTTCTCTTGTAGCTCTATTCTTAAGGCTTTGCAACAAGGGCTGTTGCGTGGTATTTAACAATCCTATTAAATATTTTCCCTCATGACCGGCTTCTTTGGCTTTAGCTTTTGCAGAAGCAATTTCGTCAGCGCTCAAACCCTCTAAATCTGATGCTGAATCAAATAAAACCACTCCATTTTTTCGCGCTGCTAATAATTTATTACCAAATGAAGTTCCCAAACTGGCTAACTCTCCATTGATTTTTTTCATTTTTTCTTTATCCGAATCTGATAAATTGGCTCCAGCCAACTCAAATTGTTGCAAATAATACTCGGTAAGTTTTTTGTTTTCTCCTTTCAAGGCATTTAAATCCAATGCTTTGATGCGTTGGTATAATTTGCTATTCAAGTAGATTTTATCATTATGAGCTGAAAAAATAGGGGAATATTCCTCATCAATTGCTTGTAATGTTGGATTGGTATTGGAACCCGTAAGATTTGAAAAAATCCCAGCAGCCCTATTTAAATCAACACCACTAGTTTCTATTGCTAAAACCGTATTTTCAAAAGTAGGCTTGGCCACGTTATTCGCAATTTTTTCAATTTCTTTGTCATGAATTTTTAAGCTGTATTCAAAAGCAGGCTTAAAATGTTCATCTTTAATAAGGTTAAATGGCGGTGCTTGGTACTGTAACGTACTTCTTTGCAAAAGTGGATTTGTCATACTAATACTTGATTTTTTTGCATTTAGCGATTGAGATTGTGAAGTCACCGAAAATAAAAAGAAGGCGCTTGTCACAATTATTTTTCTACTTAATTCCATAATAATACTGTTTTTTTTAGGTGGTATAAAAGTAATAGAAATTATGGAGTTAATAATGGAATTACGAAAATTTGTTTCTAATCCAAATAAATTAAACCCTGAAAATAATTAAGCACAATTCTAAAACCTATAAAACTTTGTACCTTTGT
>JBIPNF010000011.1:0-26867 GCA_044373885.1 Flavobacterium sp.
AAGTTCAAGTTCGAAGTGAACGGATGGATGAAATTGCCGAAAAAGGATATGCCGCACATTATAAATACAAACAAGGGGCAACCGAAGAAAGCGGTTTGGATGTTTGGCTGAATCTATTAAAGGAAGCTTTAGAAAATCAGGAAAAAAATGCCGTTGACTTTGTTGAAGATTTTAAAATGAATCTTTACTCCAAAGAAATATTCGTCTTTACGCCCACCGGAGAAATAAAATCTTTGCCAAAAGGCGCCACATCACTCGATTTCGCATTTAGCATACACTCCGCCATTGGAGTTCACACTAGAGGAACACGTGTTAATGGAAAATTGGTGCCGCTAAATTTTGAATTAAAAAGTGGTGATCAAATTGAAGTAATTACTTCTGTCAATCAAAAACCTACGCCACATTGGTTAAACTATGTGACCACTTCTCGAGCAAAAACTAAAATTAAGAATGTTTTAAATGAAAATACTAAGAAAGTTGCTGAAGACGGAAGGGAACTTTTAACTCGGAAACTTCGTCATTTAAAAGTAAATTTAACCGAGAAAACAATTAATGAATTGGTTGTCTATTTCAAACTTAAAACAAGTTTGGATTTGTTTTACAGAGTAGGAATTGGTTCGATTGAAAACCAACAACTTAAGGATTTTGCAGCTTTAAAAAGCAATACTTTCATCAATTTCTTTAAAAATAAAATCAAAAGAACGCACCATGCAAATGCAGAACAAATTTTAAAAGAAGAGATCAATACCAATTATGACTTACTTGTTTTTGGTGCGGAACAAGATAAATTAGACTATAAATTATCAACGTGTTGTAATCCGATTGTTGGAGATGAAGTTTTTGGTTTTATAACCATTAATGAAGGAATTAAAGTTCATAAAAAAGATTGTCCTAATGCGATAAGTTTGCAGTCTAATTATGCTTACCGAGTTATAAAAGCCAAGTGGATTGATTCCTCTCAGCAAGAATTTAAAGCCATTTTATTGATTACAGGCATGGACTTTTTAGGACTTACAAATGAACTTACAAAAGTTATTTCGAGTAATATGAACATCAATATTCAAAGTATCTCATTGACTACAGAGGCTGGATTGTTCAATGGAAAAGTAGCTGTAATTGTAAAAAACAACAGTATTCTTGAGAAAATGATGGCAAAAATCAGAAAAATAGACGGTATCGATAAAGTAACACGAGTTTATAAAAATTAAAGTTTTGAACATTCAAGTTGAAACATTTAATAATTAAAATAATAATTTATCTTTGCACGATATGACATTAATATCCGTTGATAACAGTAAGAATCAAGAAATTGTAAAAAATGTTTTTACATTATATCTTGAGAATAAAGGGCACAGGAAAACACCTGAGCGCTATGCAATTCTTCAAGAAATATATGAAAGCGAAGAACATTTTGATGTAGAGCATCTTTATGTGAAGATGAAAAACAAAAACTATCGTGTTAGCAGAGCAACACTTTACAACACAATTGAACTTTTATTGGACTGTGGATTGGTTCGCAAACATCAATTTGGTCAAAATCAAGCGCACTATGAAAAGTCCTATTTTGACAAGCAACACGATCATTTAATAATGACAGATACTGGTGAAGTAATTGAATTTTGCGATCCAAGAATACAAATGATAAAAAAAACAATCGAAGAAATTTTTGATATAGATGTGCACAATCACTCTTTATATTTATATGGTTCTAAGAAAACAACATAGGAACTTTTCCAAATTAAAATAAAAATAAAAATAAAAACAACACACAAACAACACATATAATGACCGTAGATTTATTATTAGGATTACAATGGGGCGATGAAGGAAAAGGAAAAATTGTTGATGTTCTGACATCAAATTACGATATAATTGCCCGTTTTCAAGGTGGTCCAAATGCAGGTCATACTTTAGAATTTGACGGAATAAAACACGTCCTAAGAACTATTCCTTCTGGAATTTTTCATAAAAACTCAATAAATATTATTGGAAACGGAGTTGTAATTGACCCTGTCGTATTCCAAAAAGAAATTGAAGGCTTGGCACGATTTAATTTGGACATTAAAAACAAATTAATCATTTCTCGCAAAGCACATCTAATTTTACCAACCCACCGTTTATTGGATGCGGCTTCTGAAGCTTCAAAAGGGAAAGCTAAAATTGGTTCCACCCTAAAAGGAATTGGACCGACTTATATGGATAAAACAGGTAGAAATGGAATTCGTGTTGGCGATATTGAGTTAGAAGATTTCAAAGAACGCTACCGAGCCTTGGCCGACAAGCACGAAGCAATGATAAAATTCTATGATGTTGCCATTCAATACAACTTAGCCGAATTAGAAGTTGAGTTTTTTGAAGCCATTGAAGACTTGAAAAAACTTACTTTCATTGATAGTGAAGAATATTTGCATCAAGCTCAAAAAGCAGGAAAATCTATTTTATGCGAAGGTGCTCAAGGTTCGTTATTAGATGTAGATTTTGGAACGTATCCATTTGTAACTTCATCAAACACAACAGCGGCAGGAGCTTGTACTGGTTTAGGAATTGCTCCTAATAAAATAAAAGAGGTTTACGGAATTTTCAAAGCCTACACTACACGTGTTGGAAGCGGTCCTTTTCCTACCGAAGATTTCGAAGAAGATGGCGCTACAATGGCAAGAGTTGGAAACGAATTTGGTTCGGTTACAGGAAGACAAAGACGTTGCGGATGGTTGGATTTGGTAGCTTTAAAATATGCCATTCAAGTAAATGGCGTAACACAATTGATGATGATGAAAGGCGATGTTTTGTCTGGATTTGAAACATTGAAAGTGTGTACAGAATATGAATATAAAGGTCAAAAAATTGCACATTTACCTTATAATATTGAACCTGAAAATGTGACTCCAATTTACAAAGAGTTCAAAGGTTGGAAAGCTGATTTAACAGGGATGACAACATATGACGAATTGCCAATGGAATTAAAAGAATATATCGACTACATTGAAAAAGAAGTTGAAGTGGCAATAAAAATTGTTTCTGTTGGTCCTGATCGAAAACAAACTATTACAAAATAAATAAGGAAACGCTTTGAGAAATCAAGGCGTTTTGTCTTTGGAATCAATAAAATATGAAACAAACAAATTTATTTAAATCCTTTTTTGAAAGTGAAAAAGCAGGTGGAATCATTTTAATTTTCGCCACTTTATTTTCATTGCTTTTAGCGAATTCTATTTTTCAAAGTGAATACCTTAAAATTTGGAATGTAGCAATTGGAAATCACAGTTTTGTTCATTGGATTAATGACGGTTTAATGACTATTTTCTTCCTTTTAATTGGTTTAGAATTAGAGCGAGAAGTCTATATCGGCGAACTTTCAACATTAAAAAAAGCGGCATTACCACTTTTCGGAGCTTTAGGCGGAATGGTCGTTCCAGCACTTATTTATTTGTATTTTAATTTTGGAACTTCAACGCAATCTGGAGTTGGAATCCCAATGGCTACTGACATTGCATTTGCAATTGGAATCTTATCACTATTGGGAAATCGGGTGCCAACATCATTAAAAATATTCCTAACCGCCTTAGCAGTAATTGACGATTTGGGCGCTATTATAATTATCGCCGTTTTCTATACTTCTACCATTTCATTCATGAATTTAGGAATTGCTTTGGGAATTTTAAGTATTTTATTTATTCTAAACCGATTAAAAGTCAACACACTTTTACCCTACTTAATTGGAGGAATTTTGATGTGGTATTTTATGTTAAATTCTGGAATTCATGCAACAATTACAGGCGTTTTATTGGCGTTTGTAATTCCTTTTGGTGATGGAAAAAAAGATAATATTTCCTATAAATTACAACATTTTCTGCATAATCCTGTCGCTTTTATAGTCTTGCCTTTATTTGCTTTAGCCAATACTTGTATAATTATAAATTCCAATTGGCATGAAGGATTAACACACAATAGTAGTATCGGAATAATTCTCGGTTTATTCATCGGAAAGCCATTGGGCATATTGGTGCTTTCTTATTTAGGAGTAACTTTAGGACTTTGTGTTTTGCCCAAAAGTTTGCAATGGAAAAATATTTTTGGAGCAGGAATATTAGGGGGAATTGGTTTCACTATGTCCATTTTCATTACGCTTTTAGCATTTGACAATAATTCCGATATTGTAAACTCAAAAATCGCCATTTTAATTGCCTCTTTCATTGCAGCAATAACAGGTTTTGTAATTTTAAAATTGACATTAAAACCAAATAAATAAAGGCAATTACTTCAATTAATAAATAAATCATAATTTGCAGTAGCATTGCATCCTTTTTCTTAAATTTGGCAAAAATTAAACCTTTGAAGAAGCACCTATTTCTTATCAAAATTTGTATCATTCTATTTAGTTTCAATGCGGTATTGGCACAAACACCAAAGAAAATTATCATAGAACATTCTGATTTTGCAGACATCAACCAACTTCAAATTCCCGATGCCGCATTACTTACTGGAAATGTCCGCGTGAACCACGATGGTGCCATTTTGACTTGCAACAAAGCCTATTGGTTTCAAAAAGAAAACTACATAAAGGCCTTTGGTAATGTGCAAATAATTCAAGGTGATACGCTCACAATGACGAGTAAATATGCGGAATACAACGGAAATATCAAACAAGCGTATGCAACTGGCGATGTAATTTTTAAATCTCCAGACATGTCATTGGTAACCGATACGTTGAATTTCAATAGAAACAGTCAAGAAGCTTTTTATTCCACAGGCGGGTTAATTACCAATAAAGGAAATACGCTGAAAAGCAAGTCAGGAAAATATTATGTTGCCGAAAAAAAATACCAATTTCTAACTGCGGTAACAGTAAAAACACCTGAAAATACTATCAAATCGAATCACTTGGATTATTATACCAATTCTGGGCATTCGTATCTTTTGGGACCTTCAACAATCAACGGAAAAGACAATAAAATATATACTGAAAATGGTTTTTACGATACCAAGAAAGACATTGCACGTTTGCAACGAAATTCCAAAATAGAATACAACAATCGATTGATTGAAGGCGATAGCATCTTTTATAATAAAAAAACAGGTTTTGCTTCGGCAACAAATAACGTAAAAATCACTGATACCATTAACAAAATTATTGTAAAAGGGCATTATGCTGAAATTTACAAGTTTCAAGATTCGGTTTATGTGACGAAAAGAGCGTTGGCCATAAGTCTTGTAGAAAAAGATTCCGTGTATATTCACGCACAAAAATTGATGATTACTGGAAAAGAAAACAATAGAATTATTAGAGGTTTCAAAGATGCAAAATTCTACAAACTCAATTTAAGTGGCAAGTGCGATTCTATTTATTCTAATCAGAAAATAGCACTTACAAAACTCATCGGAAAACCAATTCTTTGGAATTTTGAAAATCAAATGACAGGTGATTTGATGCATCTTATTGGAAATAATAAAACCCAACAACTCGATTCCTTGAAGGTATTAAACAATGCTTTTATCGTTTCGAAAGACACAATTGGAACCGGATATAATCAGGTGAAAGGACTAAATCTTTATGGAAAATTCAAAGATAAAAACCTTGATAATGTTGATATCGTGAAGAATACCGAAGTTATTTATTATATGCGAAATGACGACCACGAACTCATCGGAATCAATAAAAGTGTGTGCAGCAAAATCAATTTAACATTAGATAAAAACAGAATTGACACGCTAACATTATTCGAAAAACCTGATAGCGATATTTATCCTGAAAAAGATTTACCTGAAAATGCAAGGAAATTACGAGGTTTTATTTGGCGTGGCGACGAACGAATAAAAACCAAAGAGGATTTGTTTACAGCGGAGGAAAACGAAATGAACGACAAAATCATCAAAGAAAGTAACACCAAAAAATCCAAAGCAGATGTTCCAATGAAAGTCCGAAAAGAGACATTGGAATATAAAGACAAATAAATTATTGCAGTAAAACCAGAATACTTTGAACAACGATTTCCTAAAATACCAAGCCCAAACGTCACCCTATCCACTTGGAATGGAAGTTTCGCACGCCATTGGGTCTTACATTTACGATACCAACAACAAAAAATACCTAGATTTTGTGGCTGGAGTTTCCGCTTGCACACTCGGACATCAACATCCACGGGTGAATAATGCCATCAAAAATCAGTTGGATAAATATTCGCATGTGATGGTTTATGGAGAATATTCTCAAAGTCCAGCAGTGGAATATTGCAAACTTTTAGCCGCTCACCTACCGTTTCCATTAGAAACAACCTATTTGGTCAATTCAGGAACCGAAGCCACCGAAGGCGCATTAAAATTAGCCCGACGCATTACCGGCAGAAGCCAATTAATTTCATGCCACAACGCCTATCATGGGAATACAATGGGCTCGATGAGCGTAATGGGATTTGAAGAACGAAAACAAATCTTTCGCCCGTTAGTTCCCGATGTTGATTTTATCACATTCAATAACGAAGATGATTTACAGAAAATTACCACAAAAACAGCTGGAGTAATCCTTGAAACTATTCAAGGGGGAGCTGGATTTATTCAACCTTACGACGGTTTTCTCAAAAAAGTACGTGCCCGATGCACCGAAGTTGGAGCCATAATGATTCTTGACGAAATCCAACCTGGATTTGGAAGAACAGGGAAATTATTCGGTTTTCAAAACTACGATGTCGTTCCCGATATCGTAGTTATGGGCAAAGGAATGGGCGGCGGAATGCCCGTTGGCGGTTTCACGGCGTCTCAAAAAAATATGGATTTATTGAGCGACAACCCAAAATTAGGGCACATCACAACCTTTGGCGGCCACCCCGTCATCGCCGCAGCATGTTTGGCAACATTGAAAGAATTGACCGAAACATCAATAATGACAGACGCTTTAGCAAAAGAAAAACTTTTCCGAAGTCTTTTGGTTCATCCTTTAATCAAGGAAATTCGAGGCGAAGGATTAATGTTGGCAGCAATGACCGAAAACGCTGAAATCACCAACAAAGTAATCTTTAAATGTCAGGATAAAGGTCTGATATTGTTTTGGTTGCTCTTCGAAGGTTGTGCCATCAGAATTACACCACCACTCACAATTTCAACCGAAGAAATTGAAGAAGGCTGTAAGATAATTCTCGAAGTAATGAACGAAATTGTAAACGAAAATTAATTTTTTTGAAGCTATTCCTGCTGTCATTCCAATCCTTTTTATTGCTTCGTTCCGCGCAATAAAACGGGATTTTCCCTTCCATCAGGGCTAGGGCATTATGGATTTCAAGACTATTATTTGTTAATTAAATTGTTCACAAAAAAAAGACCCTCCTTCACAAAATAAAATTAAATCCTTACCTTTATATCAGGATAAATTAAAGAAAACAGTATGCACATAAGCGACGACGAAGAAGACTACAACTTATCCTTATCAAAATTTGAATCGATGTTGAAAACCAACAAAGTTCTCTTTTTTGATTCCGAAGAATTTGAAGAAATTATTCTTCATTACCTCGACATGGGAAAAGCTGCCTTGGCTAAAAAAGCCTTGAAATTAGCACTAGAACAACACCCAAAATCAACTGGTTTAAAATTAGTCCAAGTAGAAATGTTGGTTTATGAAGACAAACTCGAACAAGCAGAAAAATTGTTAAATGAGTTGTACGCAATCGAACCTACAAACGAGGAAATTTATATCCAAAAAGCAAATATTTATTCTAAAAGAGACAACCACGAAAAAGCAGTTGAATTATTACAAACGGCTTTGAAATATACTGATGATTTTGCCGATGTCTATAATTTAATTGGAATGGAATACCTCTTTATGGATAATTTAGAATTGGCAAAAACCAACTTTATAAAATGCCTTGAAGAAGATACAGAGGACCAAGCGGCATTGTATAACGTAGTTTACTGCTTTGAATTTTTAGATCAAAATGAAGATGCCATTGATTATCTTAACAAATATATCGATAAAAATCCCTACAGCGAAATTGCTTGGCACCAAATAGGAAGACTAAATTACGGTCTAAAAAACTACGAAGAGGCACTACGCGCTTTTGAATTTGCAACCCTAATTGATGATGAATTTTTAGGCGCTTTCATGGAAAAAGCAAAAACACTAGAAAGACTAAAAAAATACGAAGAAGCCATAGAAAGCTATACGCGTACTATCGAATTGGATGACGCAACTCCTTACGCATTACTCCGAATGGGAAAATGTTATGAGAAAATTGGAAACAAAGCTTTAGCGCTAAAATATTTCAATAAAACCGTTCACGAAGACCCGCTTTTAGACAAAGGCTGGATCGCTATTACAGATTTCTATGTTCGCCAAAAAAAATACCAAAAAGCCTTATTTTACGTCAACAAAGCCTTGAGTATAGACAATCAAAATCGGTTGTACTGGAAGCGATTTGCAACTATAAATAAAGAATTAAATCTTTTTGAAGAGGCGGAATTTGGCTACAGAAAAGCAGTAGAATTTGGCGACTATCAATTGGATACTTGGTTATTTTGGGTTGATATTCTTCAATTTTTAGGTGAATTTGAAAGTGCAATTCAAACATTATTACAAGCATCAGAACACTTCCTAGAAGAATACGAAGTAGAGTATCGTTTGGCTGGTTTGTACTTTATGATTCACGATGACAAAAAAGCAAAATTTCATTTAAGCAACGGACTTCGATTGAGTTTCAAAAACAGAACCCTTCTTGAAGAGTTATTTCCTGTTGTTTGGGCTCGAAAAATGGTTCAAAATGCAATCAATAAAGTGTCAAAATAAATTCTTAATGGCAAAGCACCACTTCGGTTTAGTTGGAAAAAATATCAATTACTCTTTCTCAAAGGCACATTTTACAAAAAAATTTGAAGACCTGAATTTAAGAGATTATTTATATGAAAATATAGACTTTCAAGACATTACCGAATTTCCTCTTTTCTTACAAAAAAATCAAAATTTAAAGGGAATAAACGTAACCATTCCATATAAAGAAACAATTATTCCTTTCTTAGATAAATTATCCAAAAAAGCAACAGATATCGGGGCTGTGAATACAATTCGATTCATGAAAAATGGAAAGTTAAAAGGATATAACACAGATTATTATGGCTTCCAAAAAGCACTAAAACCTCTATTACATCCACATCACAAAAAAGCATTGATTTTAGGAACAGGTGGCGCATCAAAAGCTGTAGGATATGCCTTGAATCAATTGGGAATTGCATATAATTACGTGTCTAGAACTTCGAGAGAAAACTCCATTGAATATGCTCAAATTAATTCCGAAACATTTGAAGAATACCAAATAATCATCAATTGCACCCCACTGGGAACTTTACCAAATACAAATGTTTGTCCCGAAATTCCCTATCAATATTTCACTTCCAAACACATTGCCTTCGATTTAATTTACAATCCCGCTGAAACCTTATTTCTTCAAAAGGCAAAAAAACGGGGGGCTGTTATCAAAAACGGATTAGAAATGTTAGTTTTTCAAGCCGAAAAAGCTTGGGGAATTTGGAATAAATAATGAATCAAATTTATTATTAAATCTTCCAAAAATAGAAAACTAACATTTTAACCACTAATTTGTTTTAATTATCGAAAAATCTTTGAATTTTAATTTGGCTTTTGTTATCTTTCGGGCATATAAATAATATGAACCTTAAACATTTAAAAATGTTAGAAGAAAAGAATGATAACCTGTCAGTAAATCTTAACGAGACAGATGGAAGTGTAGAAAATGTGTCGCAAGAAGCGACTCAAACAGAAATCCAAGAAATCGCTGAACCTACTGAAGAAGTTGAAATTATTGAAGTTGCTTCTATAACTCCTGAAGAAACGATTGTAGAAACTGAAGAAGATCTTACAAATAGCGAAGAAATTCTTGACGTAGAAACAAATAGCAATTCATCTGCGATTAATGCAATTGAAACTGAAAATGCAGCTGAGAATGAAGACGAAACTTTAAAAGAGCGTCACGAAATTCCAATGTTGAATTACGAAATTTTGTCAATGGACGAATTGGTAATTGAATTGGAAAAATTAAGCGCTGTAGAAAAAGTAATGTCAATTAAAGATCATGTTGAGGAAATTAAAAATTCTTTTCTTGCAAAATACAGCCATTTAATTGAAGAAAAAAAGGAAGAATTTGTAGCAGAAAATCCAGAAAGCAACGAAGAATTCCATTATCATTTACCTTTAAAGTCAAAATTTGACCAATTATATTCTCTTTTTAGAGACAAAAAAAATGCACATTTCAAGAGTTTACAAAACAATTTAAAAACCAACTTAGAGTTGCGTTTGGCGATAGTTGAAGAATTGAAAGAGCTTATAAATCCTCAGGAAAACATTAAAGACACTTTGAAACACTTTAATGAATTGAGAGAGCGTTGGAAAAATGCAGGATCAATCCCAAAGGATAAATACAACCACGTATGGAATAATTATCATTTTCACGTGGAAAATTTCTATGACTATTTGCACTTGGATAGAGAAGCAAGAGATTTGGATTTCAAACACAATTTAGAGCAAAAACAAAAAATTGTTGCCCGTGTTGAGGAGTTAGTTTTAGAAGCGGATATTAACAAAGCTTTCCGAGAATTACAAGATTTACATAAAATTTGGAAAGAAGACATTGGACCTGTTTCAAGAGAACACCGTGAAGAAATTTGGAATAAATTTAGCGATTTAACCAAGCAAATGCACGATAAAAGAGAAGTTTTATTTGAAGCACAAAGAGGAACTGAAATCGAAAATTTAGCAAGTAAAAATGATATTATTGCTCAAATTGAAGTTTTAGCAACTGAAAAAGTTACTGTTCACAGCCAATGGCAAGGACAAATAGATAAAGTTGAAGCCTTGAGAAATGCTTTTTTCGCTGCTGGAAAAGTTCCTGCTGATGTAAATGAAAGTACTTGGGCAGCATTTAAAACTGCAGTTCGTAATTTCAATACTTTTAAAAATTCATTTTATAAGGACATCAAGAAAGAGCAGCAAGATAATTTGAATAAAAAAACAGAATTAGTGGCTAAAGCAAAAGCGCTTCAAACAAGTGAAGATTTTGCAACAACTACACCACTAATGAAGCAAATTCAAGAGGAATGGAAATTGATTGGACATGTTCCAAGAAAATATTCCGATGCCATTTGGGCTGAATTCAAGGCTGCTTGCAATCATTATTTTGATATCTTAAAAGCTCAAAAAACCGAAGTTAATGTTGAAGAAGTAGAAGCTTTTGAGAAAAAGAAAGCCTATTTAGAAACTTTAAGACAATTTCAATTAATTGGCGAACATAAAGCCGATTTAGATGCTATTAAATTGCACATTGAAAATTGGAAAGGCTTCGGGAAAGTACCGTTTACAAGAAGACATGTTGAAGGGAAATTCAATAAAATATTGGATGCTTTATTTGAAAAATTGAGTTTAAGCAAAAAAGAAACCGAAATGGTTCGCTTTTCTAACCGCTTGGGTAATTTATCTGATTCTAATGATACTCGAAAATTAGAAAACGAAAAGATTTTCTTAATGCGAAAAATTGATGAAGTTCAAAACGAAATCTTCCAATTAGAAAACAATATTCAGTTTTTTGCCAATACCAGAAATGCAAAGAAAGAAAATTCTATAGTTTTAGAAGTACGTAAAAACATTGCAATTCATAAAGAAAGTTTAGACGTTTGGAAAGAAAAACTAAAACAAATTAGAAGCATAAAAGTTGAATAACTTCTGTCAAATAATTTCAAGAACCTCGCATTTAGCGGGGTTTTTTTATGAATAGAATTTAATATGATAATTATCATTTTAATTATTTTGAAGTAAATGTAATTTTGATTACTTAAAAAAACTGCGAAATGAATACTTCACTTCTTCAAAAATACAATGTTCCAGGACCTCGTTATACTAGCTATCCAACAGTTCCTTATTGGGATGAAAGTGGTTTCAATTACGAAATCTGGATTGAAACATTGAAAAAATCATTCATTGAAAGTAATTCATCTGAAGGAATCAGTCTCTATATTCATTTGCCGTTTTGTGAAAGCTTGTGTACTTTTTGTGGTTGTAATAAACGAATTACAAAAAATCATTCGATGGAAAATCCTTATATAATTGCCGTTTTGAAGGAATGGGATTTATACTGCACACTATTAGAAGAAAAACCAATAATAAAAGAAATACATTTAGGAGGCGGAACACCTACATTTTTCTCTACAAATAGTTTAGAAAAACTAATTAACGGTATTTTTTCACATGCAGAAAAAGCACCCAATTATGAATTTAGTTTTGAAGGACATCCCAATAATACTACACGAGAACATCTACAAAAATTATATGATTTAGGATTTCGAAGAGTGAGTTTTGGCGTTCAAGATTATTCTGAAAAAGTTCAAAAAGCAATCCATAGAGAGCAGCCATTTCATAATGTAGCGAAAGTGACTTTTTGGGCACGAGAAATTGGTTATACATCAATTGGACATGATATTATTTTTGGATTGCCTTTTCAAGAAGTTGAAGATGTGATTGATACCATTGAGAAAACAAAATCGTTAGCGCCTGACCGGCTTGCTTTTTATAGTTACGCACACGTGCCTTGGATAAAGGGAAATGGGCAACGCGGGTTTAAAGATGAAGATATACCAAAAGATGACAAAAAGAGAATGTTGTATGAAATTGGTAAAAATTCACTATTTAAAAATGGTTATTATGAAATTGGAATGGATCATTTTGCGCTGAAAGGCGACAGTTTATACAAAGCTTTTCAAACAGGAAAATTACATCGGAATTTTATGGGGTACAGTTCCTCAAAAACGCAACTTATGATTGGCTTAGGAGTTTCATCGATTAGTGATAGTTGGTACAGTTTTGCTCAAAATGTAAAAGATTTAGAAGAATATTACCGACTTTTAGAATTGGATAAACTACCATTTTACCGTGGACATTTATTAACATCTGAAGACCTTATCATCCGAAAACACATTTTGAATTTGATGTGTCAATTTGAAACTTCTTGGGAAAATTCTAATGCTTATTTTGAAGAAATTCCTACTATTTTAATTGAATTAAAAGAAATGGAAAAAGACGGATTGTTAGTAATTGGAAAAAATACAATTAGAGTTACAGAAGCCGGGAAACCATTTGTTAGAAACATTTGTATGGGATTTGATTTGCTTTTGAAGCGTAAGGCTCCCAACACTGAGTTATTTTCAATGACAATTTAATCCTTAATGACAATTGGGTTGTTGATGAACAAACAAACTCACATTTGACGGAGAAACATATGGAATTCCCAATCCTAAACCTCTTAAAATAAATACAATCCCAATAAATACTGCAACAAACGGGATTGCTTTTTGAATTTTATTTCGAATTTTAATCGTCAAAAAAGAATTAAGATATACAATACTGCTCATCATTGGAACCGTTCCTAATCCGAATAGTATCATATATAAAATTCCTAAAATTGGACTTTGCATAGCAATTGCACCAAACAAAGCAACATAAACCATTCCACAAGGCAAGAATCCGTTTAACAACCCAATTATAAATAATGATTTATAACTCTTGTTTTTGAACTGGCTTCCAAGTGATGTTTTTATTTTAGAAATTACTTTGAAAATAGGCTTTGAAAAATTGTACTTTACAACCACTTTTTCTGGAATTAAAATGACTAAAATCATTGCAATTCCTATAAAAATCGACATTTTTTGTTGCATTCCTGCCAATAAAAAACCCTTTCCTAACATGCCAAAAATAAATCCAATTGTAGAATATGCAAATAACCTTCCAATATGATAGGTAATTATTTGTGTAACTTTTTTGGCTTGATTGTCACGATCCACAGGCAGCATCAAAGCAATAGGACCACACATTCCAATGCAGTGAAAGCTTGATATAAGTCCAAAAATAAAAGCCGTGAATAGCATACAATTTTATACTAATTAATATAAATAGTTTCTTTAGTGAGATAGAACATTTCTTCGTAATACCATTCCATATTAATGTCCCATCGACCGCCTACCAAATTTGAAATAGGTATGAGCAAAGTTGGATTAGACAATGAAATCGAAACTTCAAAATCCAATTTTTTGTTTGACGGTCGGTAAAGAGACACTTTTCCTTTTATTTTTTTTGACTCAAACTCTTTTGGAAATACGATTGTAATTCCCGATTTTGATTCTGTTAATATCGGTTTATGAACTAAATTATTGGCATTTTGAATTCGTATCATTTCTTCACCAAAATGCGCATCGTGTTTGTAATATTCGTCAACAACCAACTCATTATCAAACTTTGAATTCGATTGAACTTGAAAAACGAAGTACAAAATGAAAGTCATAAATAATGCGAATGCGATTACGATTGATGTTCCCCAGTTGATTTTCATACCATTGAATTTATATTAAATTTAGTCGAAACTACGTGGACTAATAAAATTGGTGCTACTTGATTCTATTTTTTTGTTACCATCAAATACGTCAATTTTTATTTTAGTTTTATCACTTTCTAATAAAAACTGACTAATTTCAACAAATAAGGTGCCCTCATTCATCCCTTGTCTCGGTACTTTTAAATCTTGTTCACCAACCACTTTTAATGTTCCTTTAATACCAACTAATTTAAAGTGAATATCATTGAAATCATTATTCGTTTTGTTAATAATTTTAAAAGTATAAATGTTACTAATGTTGTCGCCCTTGTGCTGATACAATTGTCCTGGAAGTCTTAAAATAGTTGCTTCGACATCGGTTCTAAGAAATAATAAACCTGTTAATACACCAATTAATATAAACAAAACCGCGGAATAACCTTTCATTCTCGTGGTGAATTTGAATTTTGATTTTTTTTCAATTTCATCCTCAGAGGCATATCTAATTAAGCCTTTTGGCAATCCCACACTTTCCATCATTGAATCGCATTCGTCAATACACGCGGTGCAATTGATACATTCTAATTGCGTTCCATTTCGGATGTCAATTCCTGTTGGACATACGTGAACACAAAGTTTACAATCGATGCAATCCCCTTTTCCTGAGGCGGCTCGATCTTCATTTTTATTGAATTTAGCGCGACCTAATTCTTTTTCTCCACGTACAAAATCATAAGCAACATTTATAGATTTATCATCTAATAAAACACCTTGTAATCTACCGTAAGGGCAGGCAATTATACAAACTTGTTCTCTAAACCAGGCAAAAATAAAATAGAAAACTCCTGTGAAAATAGATAATGAAATTAAAGTACTTACATGATTTACTGGACCTTCTTCTATCATTTTAAATAATTCATCACTACTAATAAGATAGGCAAGAAATACATTGGCAATTAAAAACGAAATGATTAGAAAAATGAACCATTTTATTCCTTTCTTTCTAATTTTTTCGGCATTCCATTCTTGTTTTGACAAACGAATTTGAGCGCCACGATCCCCTTCTATCCAATATTCAATTCTACGAAAAACCATTTCTAAGAATATAGTTTGCGGGCAAATCCAACCACAAAATATTCGTCCAAAAATTACCGTAAATAGGATTACGAATACAACCCCAACAATCATAAAAAGCACAAAAAGATAAAAATCTTGAGGCCAGAATGGGAAACCAAAAATATTAAAGCGACGTTCTAATACATTGAACATCATAAACTGATTGCCGTTTATTTTTATAAATGGGTTGGCAATGAGCACAATTAACAAAAAATAACTTACCCATTTTCTATATTCGTAAAATTTTCCAGAAGGTTTTTTAGGAAAAATAAATCTTCTGTGTCCCTCTTCATCAATAGTTCCGATGGTATCTCTAAAAGCTTCGTCTGGTATATTTGACATTTTTTTTTGTTTTAAACCCAATTCATTTTGGCAAAGCAAATTGGGTTATTTTTTTATTTTGCAGGATTTGGATCTACCCAAATTTCTCCTTCTGGAGCTTTTGGATCAATAGGATTACTTCCTTGCAATGACAAAACATAACTAGCAACTTTTTGCATTTCTTTTGGTTTTAGAGTCGCTTTCCAGGAAATCATCCCTTTGCCATCTCGTCCACCATTTACTAAAGTGTGAAAAACATTTTTAATTCCGCCACCTAAAATCCATTGTTCATCCGTTAAATTTGGTCCGATTTGACCACCAGCATCTGGTCTGTGACATGCCACACAATTAGTTGTATAAATTGCTTTACCTGCTGCTAAATCCGCAGGATCGGTCAATAAAGTTACGGTTTTTTCATCCATTAAATCAGGTGCTGTTTTCATATACTCTGCTACTGAAATTTTAGCTTGAGCCATTTCATTTTTAAGTTCCGTTTCTTGATTATCACCACCCATTATTTCAAATCGAACAAGGTAAACCACAGCAAATACAATACATCCGTAGAATAAATATACCCACCACGGTGGTAAAGTATTATCTAATTCTTTGATTCCATCATAATCGTGAGCCAATAAAAGTTGGTCTTCATTTTCAATTGGTTCTGATTTAGTAATGGCTTTCATCATTTTTTTATACCAATCACTTTCTTTGAAACCCAAACTTTTAGCCTCTTGTAATTTAGCTTTTTGTTCCTCCGTTAGTAAGTGATACGTAATGGTATCAATTGCACTAACTGTAATTTCTATTGCAATTAAAAGAAATAAAAATACCAATAGAAATACTGAAATCATTGGGAATTTCACAAATGCTGGTCGATCACCTGAATCAACGAAATACTCCATCGCTCCAAAAACGGCAAAGAAAATTAGCAAAACTCTTATGTATGCAGGAATTAATTTTTTCATTTTAAAAATATTTTAAAAGTTTATTTAATCGTTTAAAGGAATATTACTTAACTCTTTGATTTTATCTTTTTTATAAGAGTAAACCCATAAACCAAGTCCTACGAAGAAGACGAAGAAGATTAATAAAGAAAGTATTGGATATATTGCAACTCCCGCAATTGTTTCCATGTTATGTTTTATTTGTTCGAACATAATAATTTATTTAACAATGTTATTTTTTACTTTAATATCAGTCCCTAATCTTTGGATATATGCAATCATAGCAACGATTTCTCTTTCGTTCATTGGAACAAAAACTTCTCCTTTTGCTGCTGCTTTTTTCTTGCTTTCTTCATAACTTTTCACAAAGTCAGGATCGTTTTTCAAGCTTTCCTCTATTTTGATTGCTTGCGCTCTCAAATCTTTAAGACCACTCGCAACTTGCGAATCAGTATAAGGAACTCCAAGTGTCACCATCGCTTTCATTTTCTTTTCAGTCAATGATATATCTAATGGTTTGTTATCAAATAACCATCTATAAGAAGGCATAATTGAACCCGTAGAAATACTTTGTGGGCTCCAAAAGTGATTGAAATGCCAGTTGTCATTATACTTTCCACCTTCTCGCAATAAATCTGGACCTGTACGTTTTGAACCCCATAAAAATGGGTGGTCATAAACAAATTCCCCTGCTTTAGATTGTGGCCCGTAACGCTCCACTTCACTTCGGAAAGGGCGAACAGACTGAGAGTGACAACCAACACAACCTTCACGAATGTATAAATCACGCCCTTCAAGTTCCAATGGAGAATATGGTTTTACGCTTGCAATTGTTGGAATATTTGATTTAATCATAATTGTTGGAACTATCTGAATTATACCCCCAATTAAAATTGCAACTACAGCAAAAATGGTCAATTGAATTGGTCGTCTTTCTAACCAAGTATGGTATTTTTCCCCTTTAATTCTTGCGTTTCCGATTTTTTGTAATTCAGGAGCTTCTGCTAATTCATCTTCAATTTTTGCATTTGCTCTAACAGTTTGGATAATATTGTAAACCAAAACCAACATTCCAATCAAATATAAAGTTCCTCCTACAGCACGCATTGCATACATTGGCATGATTTCTTTAACAGTTTCAAGGAAATTTCCGTACATTAAGGTACCGTCTGGATTGAATTGTTTCCACATAGATGCTTGCGTAAATCCGGCAACATACATAGGAAGTGTATATAATATAATTCCTAAAGTTCCAATCCAAAAGTGGAAGTTTGCTAATTTAGTTGAGAATAAAGTTCCCTTTGTCATTCTTGGAATCAACCAATAAATCATACCAAATGCCATAAATCCGTTCCAAGCTAATGCGCCAACGTGCACATGCGCAATAATCCAATCCGTATAGTGCGCAATTGCATTTACATTTTTTAAAGACAACATTGGACCTTCAAAAGTTGCCATTCCATAACCGGTAATCGCAACAACAAAGAATTTCAAAACAGGTTCTGTTCTTACTTTATCCCAAACGCCACGCAAGGTTAAAAGTCCATTGATCATTCCACCCCAAGATGGCGCAATTAACATTATTGAGAATACAACTCCTAAGTTTTGAGCCCAAGTTGGTAATGCAGAATATAATAAATGGTGTGGTCCAGCCCAAATATAAATAAAAATTAAAGACCAGAAATGCACAATTGAAAGTCGGTAGGAATATACTGGGCGATTGGCAACTTTAGGAACAAAGTAGTACATTAATCCTAAAAACGGCGTCGTAAGAAAAAATGCAACTGCATTGTGACCATACCACCATTGCACTAATGCATCTTGAACACCTGCATAAACAGAGTAACTTTTCAATGCAGAAACTGGCAATTCCAAACTATTAAATATATGTAAAACAGCCACTGTTACAAATGTGGCTATATAAAACCAAATAGCAACGTAGAGGTGACGTTCCCTTCTTTTCAGAATAGTTCCAATCATATTGATACCAAAAACTACCCAAATTAAAGCAATTGCAATATCAACTGGCCATTCCAATTCGGCATATTCTTTAGAAGTACTATAGCCTAAGGGCAATGAAATCGCAGCAGCCACAATTATTAATTGCCATCCCCAAAAGTGAAGATTACTTAAAAAATCATTGAACATTCTAGCTTTTAATAACCGCTGAAGCGAATAATAAATTCCAGCAAACATTGCATTTCCAACAAAAGCAAAAATTACTGCATTGGTGTGCAATGGTCTCAAACGCCCAAAACTTAACCAGGAAACACCCTCGGTTACATTTGGGAAAAGAAACATAAAGGCTAATAAAAGTCCAACTAACATTCCGACAACACCAAAAACGATAGTTGCGTAGATAAATTTCTTTACAATTTTGTTGTCGTAATAAAACTGTTGCATTTCCATAAATAATAATTGTTTAATTGTTTATTGATTGATCTATTTGTCTTGCTTTGAATTTTCGGCTTTAGACTTTTTAATTTTAGAAATTATTAATTCATCGTCAAATAACATCCTAACTGATGGCGTATAATCATCATCATATTGACCTGTTTTAACCGCTCTAATGAAAGCAATAAAAAAACCAATAGCGACTAAAATACTAATTGAGATTAATAAATAAATAACACTCATACCTTAAAATTATGTTAACAAAATTAATACTCGGCATGCTTAATAAATATGACATTTGTCATATTTTGATAATTATTTGTAGGTATTATATTAAAAAAAGGGCTATCCCTTTGGGGCGAGGGATTTTGAAAAATAATTACTCATTATCGTTACGAAACTAACGATGGTAATTGTACTTAAAGGCATTATTATCGCAGCAACTAAAGGTAATAAATTTCCAGAAATCGCGAATGACAATCCTACAATATTATACAATAATGATAACGTAAAACTCATTTTTATAGTGGTTATCGACTTTTTAGAGAGTTTTAAATAATAATTTAACTTTTGAAATTCGGAAGCATCCAAAATTGCATCACAAGCAGGAGAAAAAACATTTATGTTTTCTGAAATAGAAATTCCAATATTACTCTGAGCTAAAGCACCAGCATCATTGAGACCATCACCAACCATCATAACATTATTGCCTGAATCCTGTAAGTTCTTAATAAATTCTAATTTTTGTTCTGGTTTTTGATTGAATATCAATTCCGTTCCTTTTGGCAATAATTTTTCCAATGTTTTCCGTTCTCCTTCATTGTCGCCTGACAAAACTTTGATATTGTAATTCTTGTTTAAATTCTTGAAAAGTTGCTCTAAACCGTCTCTATATTGGTTATTGAAAATGTACATTCCACAATAAATTCCATTAATTTTAATATGAACGGAAGTCCGCTCCCCGTCTTGGTACGAAATAGTAGAAGTGGGGACAGACAAAAATTGGCTTGAACCGATTTCGATTTTATTATTATCTATTTCAGCTATTATTCCTTTACCCGTAATTTCTTCAAAATGAGTAATTTTAAGTCTTTTTACTTCTGGCAAATAATCATAAACCATTCGGCTTAACGGATGATTTGAAGCGCGAAGTACATTTTTCATGAGCATCAAATTTTCATCGGAAAGTGTATTTCCTTGATAGGAAATATTCGATTTTTTATTGGTTGTAATGGTTCCCGTTTTATCAAATACAATAGTATCAACTTCTGCTAATTGCTCGATGACCATTGCATTTTTGAGGTAAAATTTCTGGTTGCCTAAAATCCGTAAAATATTTCCAAAAGTAAATGGCGCTGTCAATGCTAATGCACATGGACAAGCCACAATTAATACTGCTGTAAATACGTTGAAAGCTTTATTGGCATCAATAAAAATCCAATAACCAAAACCTGAAAATGCAATTAGTAATAATATAGGTGTAAAATAACGACTGATTTTATCAGTTATGGTTTTATGCTTTTGTTTCACATTTTTCTGAAATACATCATTGCTCCAAAGTTGAGTTAAATAACTTTGTGAAACAGAATGTAAGACTTCCATTTCAATGATTTTTCCAATTTGTTTTCCACCTGCAAAAACTTTATCTCCAGATTTTTTTGTAATGGGAATAGCTTCACCAGTAACAAAACTATAGTCAATTTCGGCGTTTTCAGAAATGAGAATGCCATCAACAGGGATGAGTTCTTGGTTTCTAATCAATAATCTATCTCCTTTTATAACATCATAAATAGGAACACTAACTTCCGAATTGTCTTTATTGATTTTTGTAATTGCAATAGGAAAATACGATTTGAAATCTCTTTCAAAACTAAGAAAACTATACGTCTTGATTTGGAACATTTTCCCCAAAAGCATAAAGAAAATCAATCCTGTCAAGCTATCAAAAAAGCCAGAACCATAATCTAAAATAATGTCAAATGTACTTCTAACGAACATGACTATAATCCCTAAAGCAATTGGAATATCAATATTTAACATTCCAGATTTGATACTTTTATACGCCGAAACATAATAACCACTCGCCGAATAAAAGAAACTTGGAAGTGATAATGCAAAAATTAATACTCTGAAAAAACCACGATATTGATCGAGCCAATATTCTTTTACTTCAAAATATTCAGGGAAGGAAAGCAACATTATGTTGCCAAAACAGAAAAAAGCAACACCCAATTTATAGGTTAAACTTCGGTCAACATTTTTGTTTCCTGTTTCATAATTTTCTAAACTTATGTAGGGTTCATAACCTATTGAGTTTAACAAATAAACTATTTTTTGAAGCGAGACAATTTCAGGATTATAGGAAATTCTAACCTTTTTTTCAGGAAAATTAACTTGAGAGGTAATTATTCCCTTTTGAAGACGCTGTAAATTTTCCAAAATCCAAATACACGAACTACAATGAATATGAGGAATGTTGAGTGAAACAATAGCAGATGTATCCTCTTGGAATTCCAATAATTTTGAAACAATACTTTCATTTTCTAAAAAATCATATTTACCATTAATCTCCTGTGGATTTGCTCCAGGGTTTTTTTCAAAGTCATAATAACAAGTTAAGTCATTGAGGCTAAAAATTTCATAAACGGCTTTGCAACCATTACAGCAGAAATTTTTATCATCAAAAACTATCTCTTCTTCTTTTACAATATCTAAACCACAATGGAAACAGTTTTGTGCGTCCATAAATTATGCTCATTTTACCTGTAACAAAGGTTACAAATTGTTTATAATAAATATATGATATTTGTCATATTAATTCATACGTTTGTAGTACAAAATAATACCTTTCCTTATGAGTAAATGTGAACATTGCATCGTTAGAGAATTTAGCTCGTTAAAAGCATTAAACAAAGATGAACTTTTAAAAATGGCTGAATGTAAAACCTCGGTTACCATTAAGAAAGGTGATTTAATTTTTGAAGAAGGGGAAAATGTAAATGGAATTTACTGCGTTAAAGATGGTATTTGCAAACTCACAAAATTAAGTCCGAACGGAAAAGACCACATCGTAAAATTGGTCAAAAAAGGCGAATTATTAGGTCAGCGCTCTTTAATAAGTGATGAACCTGTTAATTTAAGTGCTACCGCCCTTGAAGATATGGAAGTTTGCTTTATTCCAAAATCCGAAATTATGGGTTTCTTTGATTCCAACAATCAATTTTCAATGAATGTGATGAAAACCATTTGTGGTGATTTGAAAGTAGCCGATGATATAATGGTAAACCTTGCGCAAAAAAGTGTAAAAGAACGATTGGCGATAACCTTACTTTATCTTGGAGATACCTTTGGAAAAAATGAAGACAACTCACTGAAAGTTCAACTTTCAAGAGACGAAATGGCCAGTATGATTGGAACTGCTACTGAAAACTGCATCCGATTATTATCTGATTTTAATAAATTAGAATTGATAGAATTGAATGGTAAGAAAATTATTTTGAAAAATGCTGGGAAATTGAAGAAAATGGCAGAATAGGATAAATAAAATATAAAATTGAAATATTTCAAAATCATAGATTTTCAATTATAATTTTTTGGCTTCTTCCCAAAAAACATCCATTTCAGCAAGAGTCATATCCATAAGTGGTTTTCCTAATTCACCTGCTTTACTTTCCAAGTATTGAAAGCGTTTGATGAACTTTTTGTTGGTTCGTTCCAATGCATCTTCGGGATTTACATTCAAAAATCGGGCATAATTTATCATCGAGAACAAAACATCGCCAAATTCAGCTTCAATTGTATCCTGATTTCCAGCGGCTATTTCCACTTGCAATTCTTGTAGTTCCTCTTGCACTTTGTCCCAAACTTGATGTGGCTCTTCCCAATCAAATCCTACACCTTTCACTTTATCCTGAATTCTACTTGCTTTTACCAAAGCAGGCAAACTCTTCGGAACGCCTTCCAAAACTGACTTTTTACCTTCTTTTAATTTAAGTTTTTCCCAGTTTTGTTTGACTTCTTCTTCATCTTTCACTACTGTATCACTATAAATATGTGGATGACGATGAATCAATTTATCACAAATTTCATTGCAAACATCGGCCATATCAAAATCGTTGGTTTCACTCCCAATTTTCGAATAAAAAACAATGTGAAGCAACAGATCTCCCAATTCTTTTTTAACCTCATTCAAATCATTATCCAAAATTGCATCACCTAATTCATACGTTTCTTCAATAGTTAAATGACGTAAACTCTGTAATGTTTGCTTTTTATCCCAAGGACATTTTTCACGTAAATCATCCATAATAGTTAATAATCTATCAAATGCATCGAGTTGGGTTTGTCTTGAATTCATTACTATTTCGTTTTTTGCAAAATTAAAAAATCCTGTAAAGATAAAAGCACTCGACAGGATTAAATATTTGAATTATAAATATACCTTATTTGTTTTCTGCTACTTCTTCTATTGCTACAGGAACCTCTTTTGAAACCAATCCTTTTGCTTGAAGCATGTTGTACCAATTCAAAATTTTCTTAATGTCAGAGGGATATACACGATCTTGATCATAATCAGGTAGTATTTCAAGAAAATAAGCTACTAATTTTAAATTGTCTTCCTTGTGAGAAATTGCAGGTCCATTATCTTCTTTGACAGCAATTGCTCTCATTATTTCTGTCAATGGCTTTTCTTCGGTATTGGTATAAACAGAAATTTCAGAAAGTAAACTTACATTACTTTTTAAACCAACAGTTACTTTTTTACCATCTAATAATGATTCTGCAACAAAACCTGTACGCGTTTGAACTTTTAAAGCAAATAAACCGGGTTTTCCTGCAATTGCTAATATTTTATCTAATGTCATTTTAATTAATTTGATTATATTTTTATTTAATATTTATAAATTCTTAACGTAATTATCTGCCTTTTTTATTACAAAACTTCATTCTATAGTCAGGTCGAGCTTTACCATCCATTATGTTTTGAAGTTTTTTCTTAATTAACTGTTTTTTCAAAGAGGAAATTAAATCTGTGAACAAAATCCCTTCTATATGATCGTATTCGTGTTGGATAACTCGTGCTATCAAACCGTCAAAAACTTCTGTTTTCATTACAAAATCTTCATCGCAATATTCAATTGTAATTTTTTCATTTCTAAAAACATCCTCACGAACATCCGGAATACTAAGGCAACCTTCATTAAAACCCCATAATTCGCCTTCTTCTTTTATCATTTTTGCATTGATGAAAGTACGTTTGAAATTTTTCAAAAGGATTTGTTCTTCTGTTGCTAATTCGTCATCCTCGCCAAAAGCAGTAGTGTCAATTACAAATAAACGAATACTCATTCCAACTTGTGGTGCTGCAAGTCCAACGCCACAAGCATTGTACATTGTTTGGTACATATTAGCAACGGTTTCCTTCAAATTCGGAAATTCAGAAGTTAATTCCTCTCCTACTTTTCTCAAAACGGGATCGCCATAACCTACAATTGGTAAAATCATTTTATTTGTATTTATAGGTATTCAAAAAAGAATTCCAAATTATTTTAAATATAATAGTTCGCAAAAATAACAAAAATAGCCATTGAAATCTGTTATAAAAGAATTAATTTTTATTCAAAATCAAATCAATAAAATCTATTATTAGGTATAATAATCATATTTTAGCAAGGAATCAGAATAACATGCTTAAATTAATTAAAGAATTTACTGTTGGAACTAATTTCACCAATGCACTAAAAGCAGCACTTTCTGCAATTATACCTATTTTATATTTTCAAAATTATAATATTTAGAGGAGAGATTAACCTTTGCTTTAGGCGCATTGTTTCCTTTAGTAAGCGACAATCCCTAGTGATCTAAAAAAAATAAAGGAATTACAATATCTATTTTATTATTTTCAACTGCCAATTTATTCATTAATCTGACTTACACCCTATTCTTTATTAATTTTTTCCAACTTTTTGCATCTTAATTTTCTCAATTGGTCAAAGTAAACTAATTTTAGGATTGTCATTTAACACCTCAAATTACAAAATTGGCACTATATTTATCACCTTACATGTGATTTTTATTTTTGCTATTTAAAACTAATAGACGAGGATATAATATTGTATCGCATTCTAGATACTTTTGTTGGAATCACACTATCAATTTTAACTAATTATTTCTTTTGGGCTTATTGGGAATTCTTAAATACAAATGAAAATATAAAAAATTTTATTAAAGCCAATAGACATTATTTAATACAAATTTCTGTTATTATATAACAATAAGCAGGAAATTATGGTAATTGCCGTTTGGCAAGAAACCAAACTTTTATTGAAATCTGAAATCATATAGCTTCGTTTCAAAGAATGCTTCGGCAACCAAAATTAAAGCCGAATAAATACCAACAAGTATATAAATTAACATTTATAAACAACGCCTTATTATCTTTCTGCTGCCTGTTTAGGAGCTTACACACAAACTCACAAAACTACTGATCTTCAGAATTATTTAACTCCATATTTGACAGATTTAAAAAAAATTTAGATAATGCCATTTTACTTTTAAATGATGATAAAAATAAAATACCTATTGATTATCAATCAAATGAAAATTTAAATAATAGTTTTATAGAACTTCTGAAAATTAGGGAAAAAGAGTTATTACAAGGAATTGAGCCAAAAAGTGAAACATTCAAAATTAAAATAAAAGAATCACAATTGGTAATCGAGCAATTAATTTAGCTAACAAATTTGTTTGGTAATATTTTAAATACAACTAAATTAATGATGAGTTCGTAAAATAATTATTTCTTAATTATCTTAAGAAATCCTGAAGCATTATTGTAGCAGATATTTCATCAATCAAGTCTTTATTTTGGCGTTGTTTCTTTTTTAATCCACTGTCGATCATTGCTTGAAAAGCCATTTTTGATGTAAAACGTTCATCGACTCGAACAACTGGCATATCTGGAAAAAAACTTTTGAATTTTTTTACAAAAGCCTCAATTATTTCTGTGCTTTGGGAGGGTTGACCGTTCATTTGTTTGGGTTCACCAATGAGAACCTTTGATACTTTTTCTTTACTAAAATAATCCTTTAGAAAATCTATTACAGTTGCAGATGGAATGGTCGTTAATCCAGACGCAATTATTTGAAATTCATCTGTAATAGCAATTCCTGTTCGTTTTTGTCCATAATCTATAGCGAGAATTCTTGGCATTTTTAAAAATATTTATACAAAGATAATTATTGTAGACCTATAAAAGAAGTCATAAAAATAATATCTTGATTAAATTGTTATTTAGCTTTCTAAAAGAATTAAAAGTTATTTTTTCTAAAAAAAATTTTAATGAAATAATTATTATATTATTTTCGAATTAGATATTAAATACTAAACCTGTACACTGATTTCTATCTTCAAAAAAAACATCAAAATTTAGGATCAAGTCTAAAAGTTGTGGGGAAATATTAAAAAGGAGATATTTGTAATTCAAAAAAAGATACAAATGCAAGATTCTTATAACGAACTCATCAAATTATTATTACCAGAAATTATTGTTGAATACTTTGAACTGACTTCATATAAAAAAGGAGAAGAAATACTCCATCTTTACTTAAAGGAGATTAATTCGATTCCAAAAGAATACCGACAAAATAAATTAAGTTCCAAAGGATTCTTTGAGGAGATAACAGTTCAGGATTTCCCCATTCGAGGTCATCAGGTATACCTTCATATCACTCGCAGAAGA
>JBIPNF010000099.1:0-8415 GCA_044373885.1 Flavobacterium sp.
TAATGAAAATTCAATTGTATTTGAAGATTCTGTTGCAGGAATTCAAGCTGCAAATACTGCAAAAATGACAAGTATAGGAATTGGGGAAAATAAAATTCTCTTTGAAGCCGATTTCATTTTTGAAGATTTTACTCATATAGATAAAGTTTTTATCGAAAAATTGATTAATAATTAAAAGATTCAATGATTGCGAAATTCAAAAATTAAGAAAACAATCTTTATTTTTTTGATTTTTTAAATCTTTAAATAAAAAAAGTAATGAACCAAGATTATATAAAGCCAAATAATTGGTCAATTATAGAAGAAGGATTTGACAAAGAAAGCGTGAAATCATCCGAAAGCCTTTTCAGTATTGGAAATGGTGCTATGGGACAACGCGCTAATTTTGAAGAAAATTATACAGGAGAAACATTTCAAGGAAGTTATATTGCAGGAATTTATTATCCTGACAAAACAAAAGTGGGCTGGTGGAAAAATGGATACCCTGAATATTTCGCCAAAGTATTAAACGCACCAAATTGGATTGGTATAGACATTGAAATCAACGGGGAACAACTTGATTTAAATACGTGTAAGGCGGTAAAAAACTTTCGCCGAGAATTGAATATGCAAGAAGGTTGGTACCATCGTTCTTTTGAAGCTACTTTACAAAACGGAACTGAAATTGCCGTAAATATCCGTCGCTTTTTGTCATTAGATAGAGATGAATTAGGTGTTATTAATTATGAAATTATACCTTTAAATAAAGAGGCTAAAATTATATTTAAGCCTTATATTGATGCTGGAGTTTCCAATGAAGATGCCAATTGGGAAGAAAAATTCTGGGAACCTCTTGCCGTGAAAAATAATGGAAATGCAGCATTTGTAACTGCACAGACTTTTAAAACGCATTTTATTGCAACTACATTTATGCAAAATTCTATTTTCATAAATGATAAAAATCAATATTCTTATCCTAACGATTGCACTTCAACTTCGGAAAAAATTCAATTTGACTATTTTGTAAATGCTGCTCAAGGCGAAAAAATAACAATTCAAAAAATAGGGGGTTACACGGTTTCTTTAAACCACGAAAATACTCAAATTGCAGCAGAAAATGTAATCGGAAAAGCATTGGAAATAGGATACAACCAATTGTTAGAAAACCAAATTCAAGCCTGGGCGAAAATCTGGGAAATGTCAGATATTACTATTGATGGTGATATCAAAGCGCAACAAGGTATTCGTTTTAATATTTTTCAATTAAACCAAACCTATTTAGGTAAGGATTCCCGATTGAATATCGGTCCAAAAGGTTTCACCGGCGAAAAATATGGAGGTTCTACTTATTGGGACACCGAAGCCTATTGCATTCCATTTTATATGGCTACAAAAGACCAAAAAGTAGCTCGGAATTTATTGACGTATCGCTACAATCAATTGGATAAAGCAATCGAAAATGCAGCAAAATTAGGCTTTACAAACGGCGCTGCTTTGTATCCAATGGTTACAATGAATGGTGAAGAATGTCATAACGAATGGGAAATTACATTTGAAGAAATTCACAGAAATGGCGCCATTGCCTTTGCAATTTTCAATTATTATCGTTTCACTGGTGATTACACTTATATTCCCGAAAAAGGATTGGAAGTATTGATTGGAATTGCCCGTTTTTGGCATCAAAGAGCAACCTTTTCATCCCATTTAAAGCAATATGTAATTCTTGGAGTTACCGGTCCAAATGAATATGAAAATAACGTAAACAATAATTTTTATACCAATTATATTGCAAAATGGTGCTTGGATTATACCTACGAACAAATTCAAAAAGTAGCACTTGAATATCCATCGGATCACAAAAGAATTTCTGAAAAAGTAAAAATATCAGATTCTGAATTGCAATCTTGGAAAAAAGTGGCCGAAAATATTTATTTCCCATATTCTGAAGAATTAGACATTTACCTTCAACAAGATGGTTTTTTAGATAAAGAATTAGTGAAAGTTGCCGATTTAGATAAAAGCCAAAGACCAATTAATCAAAAATGGTCTTGGGATAGAATTTTGCGTTCGCCATATATCAAACAAGCCGATGTTTTGCAATGTTTCTATTTCTTTGAAGAACATTTTTCTAAAGAAGAATTAAAACGCAATTTCGAGTTTTATGAAGCTTATACGGTTCACGAAAGTTCGCTTTCCCCTTGTGTACACTCTATACAAGCTGCCGTTTTAGACAAAATTGATATGGCATATGCGTTCTATTTGAGAACGTCTCGTTTGGATTTAGACGATTACAATAAAGAAGTCGAAGAAGGCTGTCACATTACATCAATGGCGGGAACTTGGATGAGTATTGTAGAAGGTTTTGGAGGAATGCGTGTCAAAAATAATGCGTTACATTTTGCACCAAAAATTCCAAAGGAATGGAATGACTATTCGTTTAAAATCAATTTTAGAAATCAAATACTTAAAGTTACAGTCAATCAATATGAAACTAATTTTTCATTAGAAGGAAACCATAATATTTCAGTTTTTGTAAATGGAAAAGAAGTAATTGTAGCGCCTAATAATTTAGTAACGGTTAAATAAACATATAAAATGAAAAAAAATATCGTACTCCTTTTTGCCTTTATTTTGGCTATAAATTGTGTTGATGCACAAGAATTAAAATCTCCAAACGGAAATTTTACTATGAATTTTTCATTGCTAAACGATGGAACACCTACCTATAAATTATTCTATAAAAATAAAGAAGTTGTAAAACAAAGCAAGTTAGGTCTTGAGCTTAAAAACGATAAGCAATCTTTATTAAATGACTTCTTAGTTTCCGATTCAAAAACGGCAACATTTGATGAAACTTGGAAACCAGTTTGGGGTGAAGTTGCTCAAATTCGGAATCATTATAATGAATTAACTGTGACATTAAATCAAAAATCTACCGACAGAATAATTGTTATTCGTTTTAGATTATTTGACGAAGGTTTAGGATTTAGATACGAGTTTCCTGCACAAAAAAATCTTGTTTATTTTGTAATCAAAGAAGAAAGAACACAATTTGCAATGGCAGGAAATCATACTGCTTATTGGATTTCTGGCGACTATGACACGCAAGAATATGATTATACAACTTCAAAATTATCTGAAATTAGAAATTTGTCAAGCAAAGCAAGATCTGAAAATGCTTCTCAAACTTGGTTTTCTGATACTGGCGTTCAAACTGCTTTGATGATGAAAACCGATGATGGTTTGTATATCAATTTGCACGAAGCGGCATTGATTGATTATTCTTGTATGCATTTGAATTTAGATGATAAAAATATGGTTTTCGAATCGTGGTTGACCCCAGATGCTAAAGGCGATAAAGGTCATATTCAAGCGCCAAGCACTTCGCCTTGGAGAACAATTATGGCGAGCGATGATGCGCGTGAAATTTTGGCTTCAAAAATGACTTTGAACTTAAATGATCCTTGTAAAATTGAAGATACTTCTTGGATAAAACCTGTGAAATACGTCGGAGTTTGGTGGGAAATGATTACCGGAAAAAGCTCTTGGTCTTACACCAATGACTTTCCTTCTATACAACTTGGAGTAACTGATTATTCTAAAGCGAAACCAAACGCAACGCATGGTGCGAATACAAAACATGTAAAAGAATATATCGATTTTGCTGCAAAAAATGGTTTTGATGCTGTTTTGGTTGAAGGTTGGAATGAAGGTTGGGAAGATTGGTTTGGACATGAAAAAGATTATGTTTTTGATTTTTTAACGCCATACCCTGATTTTGATGTAAAAGGAATTTACGAATATGCAAAATCTAAAGGCGTAAAAATGATTATGCACCACGAAACTTCTGGTGCTACTCGAAATTACGAAAGACATATTGATAAAGCATATCAATTTATGAAAGACAATGGATATGACGCTGTAAAAAGTGGTTATGTTGGAAATATTTTGCCAATTGGCGAATTTCATTATAGCCAATCTACAATCAATCATTATCAATATTGTATCGAAAAAGCAGCCGATTATAAAATTATGGTTAATGCTCATGAAGCGGTTCGTCCAACAGGAATTTGCAGAACCTATCCTAATATGATAGGAAATGAATCGGCTCGTGGAACTGAATTTCAAGCTTTTGGAGGTTCAAAACCAAATCACGTTACTCTTTTGCCTTTCACAAGATTAATTGGAGGTCCAATGGATTATACGCCTGGAATATTTGAAATGGATGTGAAAAAATTCAGTCCCAATAATAATTCTCATGTAAATAGTACCCTTGCAAATCAATTGGCTTTGTATGTTACAATGTACAGTCCTTTGCAAATGGCTGCCGATTTAATTGAACATTACAATCAATTTCCAGATGCATTTCAATTCATAAAAGATGTTGCCGTTGATTGGGACAACAGTGTTTATTTAGAAGCTGAACCTGGAGATTATATTACCGTTGCACGAAAAGCTAAAGGAACGAATAATTGGTTTATTGGAAATGTAAATGGGGAAACTCCAAGAACATCAAACATTAAACTTGACTTTTTAGATAAAGGAAAAAAATACACGGCAACAATTTATGCTGACGGAAAAGACGCCAATTACAAAACGAACCCACAAGCGTATGCAATTCGTAAAATGAAGGTAACAAATAGTACGAAAATTTCTCAATTATCAGCTGCTGGCGGTGGTTATGCAATTAGTATTATTGAAAATAAATAAAATATAAATTGAACCAAATGAAAAAATATATTGTAGCCCTTTTAATACTTTTCAATTTCGTTTCAAACGCACAAATTGACCGTGTTGAACCCCCATTTTGGTGGAGCGACATGAATCTTTCTGAGGTTCAAATTATGTTTTATGGCAAAAATATTGCTCAGAATGAACTTTCCGTTTCAAGCGGATTGGTAATCAAAACCATTCAAAAAACAGAAAATCCAAATTATCTATTTGTAACCGTTGACACTAAAAATGTAGCGGCACAAGATTTTGTATTTACATTTAAAAATGGCAAAAAATCATTTACACAAAATTATACTCTAAAATCAAGAAGAGAAAATTCAAAATTTCGTAAAAGCTACGATTCTTCGGATGTGATTTATCTTATTATGCCCGATCGTTTTGCCAATGGAAATCCAGATAACGACAGTTCGAAAAGCACTTCTGAAAAATCAAATCGCACGAATCCTGGCGGAAGACACGGTGGCGATATTGAAGGAATTATCAACAATTTAGATTACATCAAAGAACTTGGGGCAACGGCACTTTGGCCAACACCACTTTGTGAAGACAATGACGAAGGTTATTCCTACCACGGTTACGGACAATCGGATGTCTATAAAATGGATCCTCGCTATGGAACCAACGAAGATTATGTGCGATTGAGTGCTGAATTGCATCAACGCGGAATGAAAAATATTATGGATTATGTAACCAATCATTGGGGTTGGAAACATTGGATGTACAACGATTTACCAACGTATAATTGGATTCATCAATTCCCTGGTTATTCGCAATCTAATTATAGAATGACGACTCAATTTGACAAAAATGCTTCCAAAATCGATACAAAAAACTGTATGGATGGCTGGTTTGTTCCTTCAATGCCCGACTTAAATCAATCGAATCCTTTGGTGTTAAATTACTTGACTCAAAATGCTATTTGGTGGATTGAATATGCCGATTTAGACGGTTTTAGAGTTGATACGTATTCGTATAACGACAAAGAAGGAATTTCAAAATGGACCAAAGCTATAACCGATGAATACACACATTTTAATATTGTAGGAGAAGTTTGGATGCACAATCAAGCGCAAATGGCGTTTTGGCAAAAAGACAGTAAAATTGGGGCTATCGAAAGTTATAATTCAAATTTACCAAGTGTAATGGATTTTACTTTGCACGATGCAATTGGCAATGTTTTCAATCAAGATAATGCATCTTGGGATAAAGGAATGATTCAGGTTTACGAGAATTTTACCAATGATTTTCTATATCCAAATCCTAATAATTTATTGGTTTTTGTAGAAAATCACGACACGGGACGGTTTAATGAAATTTATAAAAATGATTTCAAAAAATACCAAATGGCAATGACCTTAATTGCAACTATCAGAGGGATTCCACAGTTGTATTATGGTTCAGAAATTGGTATGAATGGCGACAAAGGAAAGGGCGATGCCGACATTAGAAGAGATTTCCCAGGAGGTTGGAATGGCGATTCAAATAATGCTTTTACAAAACAAGGAAGAACCGCAGAACAACAAAAATTCTTTGATTTTTCATCTAAATTATTCACTTGGAGAAAATCAAAAGACGTAATTCATTCGGGAAAAACTACACATTATATTCCTGAAAATAATGTTTACGTGTATTTTAGATACAATGAAAAAGAAACGGTAATGGTTATTATCAATAACAATTCTGATAAACAAATCCTGAAAACGAATCGATTTAAAGAAAATATTCAAAATTTCAAATCTGGAAAAGAAGTGTTGTCGGGCAAAATAGTTGATTTAAATGCTGAAATTGAAATCGAAGGAAAATCAGCTTTGATTTTAGAATTGAAATAATATGCAAAAATTTCTGTTTCCACTTTTATTTATGACTTTACTATCATTTGCCCAAAGCAAAATGGAGATGAAACAGCGCATTGATTCAGAAAAATTTCAAGGGACCATAAATAGAATCGACAGTTTTCCAACAAAATTCATTTCTCCAAGAACGGTTGATATTTGGGTTCCATCCAATTATTCAAAAAGCAAAAAATATAGCGTAATTTACATGCATGACGGGCAAATGCTTTTTGACGCCACAACCACGTGGAACAAGCAGGAATGGAGGATTGACGACGTAATTGCCAAATTATCAGTTGAAAATAAAATTGAAAATGTTATTGTGGTTGCCATTTGGAATATTCCAACTTTGCGTCATACCGATTTATTTCCGAAAAAACCTTTAGAAAATTTAACGCAAGAACAGCACAATTTAATTTTAGAAAAAGCGAAAAAATTCGGTTATACTTTCACTTTTGAAAAAGTTAATTCTAATAATTATTTGAAATTTATTGTCGAAGAATTAAAACCATTCATAGATACCAATTTTTCAGTTTACACCGATGCAAATCACACTGCCATTATGGGCTCAAGTATGGGAGGATTAATTTCGATGTATGCCATTTGTGAATATCCACAAGTGTTTGGAAAAGCTGCTTGTTTATCAACGCATTGGATTGGTTTTCGAGAATTTGAAAACAATCCAATTCCTGAAAGTTTTTTTTCTTATATGAAAGAAAAATTGCCAAATCCAAAAACTCATAAACTCTATTTTGATTACGGAACTGAAACTTTGGATGCCGGTTATTTAAAATATGAATATCGAGTTGACGAAATTTTAAAAGAAAAAGGATACAATCAAATGAATTCTAAAAATTTGAAATTTGAAGGAGAAAATCATTCGGAAGCTTCATGGCAAAAAAGGATACATATTCCCTTCGAATTTATGTTTGGAAAATAATTAATTAATATTTAAACGATGAAAAAATTACTTTTATTTGCATTACTACTTTCGGCACTAATTAGTTGTAAAAAAGAAAGTTCTGAAAAATCAGCTTCAATAACACAAATTGCAGCTTTAACTCCAGAAGTAGAAGAAAATGCAGTACTTTATGAAGTAAATATTCGACAATATTCCCCTGAAGGAACTTTCAATGCTTTCACAAAAGACATTCCGCAACTAAAAGAATTGGGAATTAAAATAATATGGATTATGCCTATTTTTCCAATTTCACAAACTAAAAGAAAAGCAACTGGTGGCGATAATAGCAAATTTGCTTCAGAAATGCCTATAGAAGAACAATCGAAATATCTGGGAAGTTATTACGCCGTTTCTGATTTCAAAAAAGTAAATCCTGAATTTGGAACCATAGAAGATTTTAGAAATATGGTGAAAACAGCACACGAAAACGGTATTTATGTAATTTTAGATTGGGTTCCAAATCACACGGGTTGGGATCATATTTGGATAAAACAACATCCTGAATATTATACTCACAATGAAAAAGGTGAAATAATTGACCCAATAAACCCCGAAAACGGAAAATCTTGGGGTTGGACAGATGTTGCCGATTTGAATTATGATAACAAAGGACTTCGTACAGCAATGACGGGCGATATGTTGCATTGGATTAAAAACGAAAACATTGATGGGTTTCGTTGTGATGTTGCTGGGAACGTTCCAACAGATTTTTGGCAAGATGCGATACCAAAATTGCGTAAAAAGAAAAACCTCTTTATGCTTGCCGAAGCTTGGCAACCAGAATTGATGAAAACGAATTTATTTGATATGTGTTACGGTTGGGAAACCCATCATATTATGAACAGAATTGCGAAAGGCGAAAATACCGTTGCAGACTGGGACAAAAACATAAAAGATAATTCTAAAAAA
>JBIPNF010000100.1:0-8407 GCA_044373885.1 Flavobacterium sp.
CGAAGTAAAAGCACCAACACCAAGAGCCAATAATGACGGTTCCGGAATAGTATATAATGGAATTGCAGTCACGTATCCCGCAAGTTCAAATACTGAAGGTCAGGATTTCATTATTACCTTTACGACTGACACACCAGTTTTAAGCCCTTTAAATTTTTCAATTTCTTTAAGCAACGGAAGTTTTAATACATCAGATTTTTCTGGTAATTTAAACATATCGATCCCTTTGGGTAGTTCCTCTGCATCAACAGCGATTCAAATAGTAAATGATGGAATTAATGAAGGTGATGAAAATATGAAAATTACACTTGGAGTAGTGCCAAATGATTATGTTATTTTAAATAATAATATTTCAGTTAGAGTTAGTGATATTAATTTTACTGTTCGCCCTTGGGGAACTCCCATACATCCTACACATGGGTTATGCTCAACTACTGCCCCTGCAGGATATTATAGTTCTTTAGAAGGAAAATCTGGATTGGCTTTAAAACAAGCTATACAGGATTTAATTTCAAATTCTAATGTTGTTCGTGTTCAAAACTATGGTGACGCTTATACTATTTTAAAAGATGCAGATCAAAATCCAGAGAATAGTGGGCAGGTTTGGATGATATATAATGAACTACCTATTTCTAAAATTGATTATCAAACAGATAATAGCATCGTTGGAAAATGGAATAGAGAACATATATATTGTCAATCCAGATTAGGAATACCATCTACTTTTATTCCAAATAGCACTTCTGATGGTATAAATATTTGGAGACTAACTACTGGTTTTGACGATATTGAAGCAAGTCATGATGATGCCCATCATATTAGAGCTGTGGGAGGACAGGAAAATAGTTCTCGAAATAATAGAAATTTTGGCGTAGATTATAATGGACCTACTGCTACTTTAGGAAGTTGGCGTGGAGATGTGGCGCGTGCAATTTTTTATATGGCTTTAAGATACAATGGTCTGAATGTAGAAAATGGAAATCCATCGGATACTCCATCGGGTCATATTGGCGATTTAGCAACTTTATTAACATGGAATACAACTGATGTATCTGATGATTTTGAAATGAACAGAAATAATGTAGTTTATACTTGGCAAATGAATAGAAATCCATTCATTGATTACCCAATGTTAGCAGATTATATATGGGGAACTCGAAGTGGACAGACATGGTCTTTCGCTCTTTCTGCCGAAAATTTCGATGATTTAATGGTGTCTATTTACCCAAATCCAGCTCAAAACAAAATCACAATTTTAGGATTAAATGCCGAAAGTACTCTTGATATTTTTACTCTTTCAGGCATTAAATTGAAAACGATAAATTTTACAGGAACAGCTCAGTTGGATTTAAATTTAGCTTCTGGTATGTACCTTGCAAAAATTACAGCGGAGAATAAATCCACTACTAAAAAATTGATTGTCAATTAATTTATTTTAATAGATTTAGATTGTTTTTAATTTTCTATATTTGAAAATGGACGAAAAGTTTCAATTACCAGCAGGTTTTTTTAAGAATACATTTTGCGTTTTCAATGAAATTCAATCTCCGAAAATAGAGCAACGAAAATTTGATTACGAAAGTAAATCGGGGAGTTGTTATTATTTTACTAAAGTCGGAATGTACCGTTTGTCCAACCATTGGGGGCGATTAGCCAATAGTAAATGGCGCTTAGTACCTTTAAAAAATGATACTAATTCAAAATTCAAATGGGGATTTGCGCCTTGGACTTCCTTCTATCCCGATAATGCTGAGGAAGAACTGTATTTTATTCAACTCAATTTTTCTAATAATACAGTAAATTACCAACATAAAAATAGTCCTGAATTTGATAATAAGGCCCTACTTCGAAATAGTTTTGATACCGCCAAAAAAATTAAGCAAATTCGGAATTTACTCACGTTGACTTCTTGGGCAAAATACTTTGAATACGATGATTTGCAGGAGTTGCGAAAAGAGATAATTCAAGAATTGGTTTATACGAACACTCCTTTGGAAGATATAAAACGAAAAATTCAACAATCATAAATGCAAAACCATGAGCAGAAATACAGAGAAAAATATTAAAAAACACAACGACAAATTGCATAAAGCACAGTCAAAAGCCAAAAATGCTGTAATGGTTCGAAAAGAAAAATTGAAACTAATTGTAAAAAAATTCAATTCGGATTCCGAACAAACAGAATAGTTTATGGAAATAAATAAATTTGAAAATTTAAAAATAAATGTTCAAGAAATTATAGATTTTATTGCAGCTAAGAAGTATACTTTGGCAAAAAGCAAATTAGCTGAAATAAGTGAAGCATTAGATGAAATACTGGATTTTACTGTTAATGAAGATGAACTTATGGAAATTAGCCGGTACCAAGTATTGCTAAATCAATTGCATCGAAAAATAAACAATGAATTATAATTTAAAAAATAATGGGTAAAAACTGCTATTGTGGCTCTTTGATTACTTTTGAATTGTGTTGTCAAAAATTCATTGATTTTTCACAAAATGCAAAATCAGCTGAAGATTTAATGCGTTCACGATATTCCGCCTATGCAACTCAAGCAATTGACTATTTGATGGCAACAACTGCACTTTTTCAACGCCAATCACTTTCAAAAAGAGATATTTTGATTTGGTCTCAAAGTAATCAATGGGACAAACTTGAAATAATCGATTCAACTTCGACAACTGTTGAGTTCAAGGCATACTATACCGATTCAAAAAACGTATCTTATATTCATTACGAAAAATCTATATTTATTATTGAAGATGAAAAATGGTGTTATGTTGATGGTGAATTTTATTGATTATTATCGGATACAATTATTTGCCGATACAAAAATTCGCAAAGATATTCCCCAACAACTCGTCATTAGTCACTTCCCCAGTAATCATCCCAAAATGATACAACGCTTCTCGAATATCAATTGCCATCAAATCACTTGAAATATTGGTTTGCAAACCGTAATTCACTTTCTGAATTTCATCCAAGGCTTTTAGCAAAGAATCATAATGACGCGTGTTGGTTACAATCGTTTCATTATTTCGCAAAGCACCCGTATTTACAAACGAAAGCAACTGATTTTTGAGTTCATCAACGCCAATATTTTCTTTAGCAGAAATGTAAATGGTTGTTAGTTGTTGGTTATTGGTTGTTAGTTTTTCATTAATAATGGATACGTTTTCTGGTGAAATCAAATCCATTTTATTGATTATCACTACTATTGGTTTTTGGGGAAACTGGTTTCTTGTTTTTCCAACTTCAAGTAATAAATTTTCTAATTTTCCGTCAACCGACAACCGAGAACCATCAACCAAATAAAGTACAACTTGCGCTTGTTCAATTTTTTCAAATGTTTTTCGAATCCCTAAACTTTCAATTACATCTGCCGTTTCTCGAATTCCTGCAGTGTCAATGAATCGAAATCCAATGCCACCAATAACCAATTCATCTTCAATTGTATCGCGTGTAGTTCCAGCAATTTCTGAAACGATGGCGCGTTCTTCGTTCAATAAAGCATTCAATAAAGTTGATTTTCCAACATTGGGTTCCCCCACAATGGCAACAGGAATTCCATTTTTAATTACATTTCCAACCGCAAACGAATCGATTAATCGTTTCAAGACAAACTCAATTCTGTTCAATAATTCCCGAAATTGGGTTCTATCGGCGAAAGCCACATCTTCTTCGGCAAAATCCAATTCTAATTCGATTAGCGAAGCAAAATTCAATAATTCTTGCCGCAATTCCTTGATTTCATTGCTAAAACCACCACGCATTTGTTGCATCGCAATTTGATGTGACGCCTCATTATCCGAAGAAATTAAATCGGCAACTGCTTCGGCTTGTGATAAATCCATTTTACCATTCAAAAATGAACGTAGTGTAAACTCTCCCGCATTTGCCATGCGGCAGCCTTTTCGAAGCAATACCTGGATGATTTGTTGCTGGATATACGTAGAACCGTGACACGAAATCTCGATTGTATTCTCGCCAGTATAGGAATTTGGACCTTTAAAAATGGATAATAAAACTTGGTCAATAACTTTTGTTCCATCCACAATATGACCCAAATGTAACGTGTGTGTTTTCTGTTTTGTAATGTCTTTTCCCGAAACTGAATTGAAAATCGAGTTGGAAAGTGTAATTGCCTCGGTGCCAGAAATACGAATAACAGCAATAGCTCCCGCACCAGAAGGCGAGGCCAAAGCCACAATAGTATCATTTTGAATCATAAGTTGTAAATCAAGAATGCAAAGTTACAAAGATTTGTGCGTATATTTTTCATTTTTAATCCGTGAATTAGCTGGGGATTTTCCCATTCAACTTGTGTTTTAATTCCTACATCGGACAATTTCGTTAAAATTATATAAAACTGATTTTTATCATTAATTTTTTAAAATTAAAGAATTAAATTTATATAAATAATTGAAAATCAGTAGTTATGAAAAAAATATTGTTTCCCACAGATTTTTCGAAGACAGCAAATAATGCGTTTGTTTATGCTTTGGAAATGGCAAAATTTATAAAAGCAGAATTGATAGTTTTGCACGTTTATGACTTGCCACCAGTTTCATACGAAGGATATCCAACCTATGTTGCCGATGTCTATGAATCGATTGAATTGAGCAATTTTGAGAATTTTAAAGACCAAGTTCCTTTGTTGCGAAAAATTGCTGAAGAGCACAACTTGGATTCCATTCAAATGAGCCACGTTTTGGAACAAGGAGATTTAATTGGGGTTATGAAACGCATTGCCAAAGATGAAAAAATAGATTTGATTGTAATGGGAACAAGCGGTGCTACCGGACTTAAAGAATTATTTTTGGGTTCTAATGCGGGAACAGTAATTGAAAAAATCCCAATTTTGTCATTAACGGTTCCTAATAAAGCCAAGTTTGACAAAATCAAAAAAATTGGACTCACAACTCGTTATAGTCGAAAAGATAAAATTGCTTTGAAACAAGTTTTGGAATTTGCAAATCAAATTAATGCCAAAGTAAAATGTCTTTTTGTGCGTACTTTTGATTCTAACATAAAACAAACAGTAATTGACAAATGGAAACTGGATTTTAAAAATCAGCCTGTAGAATTTTTTATTATTCCAAGTGAAGATGTAAAAGGAACCATTGCAGATTTTTTAATTCAAAAAGACATCGATATTTTAGCAATGCTTTCCTATAAACACAATTTCTTTGACAACCTTTTTGGAAAAAGTTTAATTAAATCATTTGCCTTTGAAAGCGATGTTCCAATTTTGGCTTTGCACGAATAGGTTTACTTTTAGAAACCGCAATTTATTTAATTTGCGGTTTTTATTTTTTACCTATTTATGTTAAAATACAATCGTAATTAAAACTTATATTTGTTTTAATTATTGAAATATGGAAAGTTATACTACTCGAAAAAAACAATTCACAGAAGAATTTGGAAATTTAAAACGTAAATACAATACCATCAGTTTTTTAAGACTACTGTGTATTTTATTTGCTTTGGTTTTCTTATTTTATTATATCAAAACGCAACATTCTATTTTTGAAGTTTCGGCTATTATTCTTATTGTAATTTTTATTATTTTTATTAGGATTCATTCTAAATTGAGCGAAAGAATAAAGTATTTAGAAGCGCTTATTTCTATAAATGAAAATGAAATTTTGTTTCTTAAAAAAGAAAAAATCCCATTTGAAAACGGAATTGAATTCACTGATTTTTCACATCCGTATTCCTATGATTTAGACATTTTTGGTGAAAACTCTTTATTCCAAAATCTAAATAGAACCTATACTTTTATTGGAAAAAAAATACTTTCCCAGCGCTTATTAGGTATTTTGCCAAACAATGAAATTCTTCAAAATCAATTGGCGATTATAGAATTGTCAAAAGATTTAGATTGGCGTCAAAAATTTGCGGCTTTCGCCAAATCTGCTAAAGACAACGAATCATTTTATACGACTTTATTGCGTTGGTGTTCCTTCAATAGTGAGTCATTATCAAGAATTAGTGTTGTTCTATCTTTTGTATTACCAATTTTATTATGGTGTACTTTGGGATTGTATTTCATAACTTCAAACACTATTTTCTTGTCTATTTTTTCATTTATTTTTACAGTTAATTTAGGTTTTTTAGGGTTATTTACAAAACGAATTCTGTTAGAAAATACGCAATCTCCTAACATTGACAAAGTTATCAAACAATATGGTTTGTTGCTTGAAATCATTGAAAAGAAGGATTTTGATTCCGAAAAATTAAAGGGATTGCAACAAAAATTAACTGCTTTAGATAGAACTGCAAGTGCCAAAATAAAACAACTTTCGGAGTTATTTTCCAGAATGGATAGTATCGGAAATATAGTTGCAGCAGTACTTTTTAACGGACTTTTTCTATTTCATTTTCATAATTTACGAGCTATAATTCAATGGAAAAAGATAAATTCCATTTCCCTTGAAAATTGGTTAGATGTTATTGGAGAATTTGAAATGCTAAATAGTCTGGCCAATTTTTCATTTAATAACCCACAGTTTGCATTTCCAACATTGAACTCAAATTATGAAATTTCGTTTTCTAATTTAAGCCATCCTTTATTGAATGAAAATTCACGAATTGGGAATCATATTTCTTTTAATCCACAAGCTTTTACAATCCTCACAGGTTCAAATATGTCGGGGAAAAGTACTTTTCTTCGCAGTTTGGGTGTCAATATGGTTTTGGCTGGAATTGGCGCGCCAGTTTGTGCAAACCAAGCCAACGTTCATCCACTTTCAGTTTTGGTTTCTATGCGTTTATCAGATTCGTTATCCGACAGTGAATCCTATTTTTATGCAGAAATTAAGCGTTTAAAACTCATTATTGATGCCTTGAATGACAATCGTTCGTTTGTACTTTTAGATGAAATTTTGAGAGGGACAAACTCTGACGACAAACGAAATGGAACCATTGAATTTATCAAAAACATCATTTATAAAAATGCAATTGGTGTTATCGCAACTCACGACATTGAAGTTTGTCTTACCACCAATGAATTTCCAAATCATTTAACAAACCGCTGCTTTGAAGTTGAAATCAGCAATGGTGATTTGCATTTTGATTATAAGTTGTACAACGGAATTTGTAAAAACAAAAGTGCTACTTTCTTAATGAAAAAGATGGGGGTGATTTAATTATGTCTGAAAGTCGAAAGTCTTATTGTCTTAAAGCCGAAAAAAAAGACGAAAAGATAATAGATGAAAGACTTAAAAATTAATCAAAGTCAAAAGTCTTTATGTCGAAAGTTTTAAAGTCGAATTACGATAGTTTCAATAAGAAAAAAATCGCAATTTCAATAAAGAAATTGCGATTTTTTGTATGCTATAAAAACAGTGGTTTGGTTGGTTTAGTTATTTAACATTACAGGCATAACAAGCATTGTAACGGTTTCGCCTTCTTCAAGTCCATCTACAGGAGTTAGAATTCCAGCGCGATTTGGTAGCGACATTTCCAACATAATCATATCTGATTGTAGGTTGGTCAACATTTCTGTTAAAAACCTTGAATTGAAACCAATTTGCATATCATCACCTTGGTAATCACATGTCAATCTTTCTTCTGCTTTGTTTGAATAATCAATATCTTCAGCCGAAATATTCAATTCTGCACCCGCAATTTTCAAACGAATTTGGTGTGTAGTTTTATTTGAGAAAATGGCAACACGACGAACAGAATTCAAAAATTGAGTTCTGTCAATCATTAATTTATTTGGATTTTCTTTTGGAATTACCGCTTCATAGTTTGGATATTTTCCATCGATCAAGCGACACATCAAGATATAATTGTCAAAAGAGAATGTAGCATTACTATCGTTGTATTCAATTTTGATTTCTGCATCCGAAGTTCCAAGAATACTTTTCAATATATTCAAAGGTTTCTTAGGCATAATAAAATCAGCTACTTCAGACGATTTCACATCTGTTCTAGCGTATTTTACTAATTTGTGTGCGTCTGTTGCAACAAATGTCAATCCTTCAGGCGAAAATTGGAAGAAAACCCCTGACATTACTGGGCGTAAATCATCATTTCCAGCAGCAAATATTGTTTTGCTAATTGCAGTTGCCAAAACATCAGCAGGAACTAAGGTTGTAGATGGATCGTCTAAATTCACTGATTTAGGAAACTCATTTCCTGGTGCATATGCTAAAGCATATTTTCCAGAATTAGAACTAATTTCTATGGTACTATTTTCTTCAACAGTGAATGTTAGCGGTTGTTCAGGAAAAGTTTTTAAGATTTCCAACAATAATTTTGCAGGAACGGCTACACTTCCTTTGCTTTCAGAATCAATTTCTAAAGTTGCAGACATCGTAGTTTCCAAATCTGAAGCAGAAACGGTTAACGTTTTGTTGTCCAATTCAAATAGGAAATTATCTAAAATAGGAAGGG
>JBIPNF010000102.1:0-8285 GCA_044373885.1 Flavobacterium sp.
TCCGATGTCTGCAACTATGAGTTTATTTACCAATTCTGAATGTTTTGTTGCCAAAAGCATCGCCACTTTTCCACCCATTGAATGTCCGATGCAATCAATTTTTTCTAGATTATTGGCTTTGCAATAGCCTAAAACGTCTTGAACCATCACTTCATAATTAAAAATTTCAGAATGAAAACTTCGGCCGTGATTGCGTAAATCTAGAAGATGCACTTGAAATCCTTCTTGGGCATATTGCGTTCCAAGTGTTTTCCAATTGTCTGCCATTCCTAAAAATCCGTGTAGAATTACAAGCTTTCTAACATCTGAAGTAGAAACCGAAACAGATGGTATTATAATACTATTTAATATTGGTATTGATGTTGGCATTTTTTAAAAATTCAATTGTGTAAACGAAATTATATTGTTTATCCAGGCTTGCGTGAGGGACGGAAGTGGAAATCCTTTGTGAAGCAAAGCGGAACAAAGATTGCAACGGACTGCCCGACCCTTGTGGTCACGCCCAAATTATTATTTTAATTTTTGCAGATACATATTCACAACATTGTCCAAGCCGAGATAAAGCGCTTCGCAGATTAGGGCGTGACCAATGGAAACTTCGAGTAAATTTGGGATGTTTTGCTTGAAAAACTGAATGTTTTCCAAACTCAAATCGTGACCTGCGTTGATTCCTAATCCCAATTCATTAGCCAAATTTGCAGCTGTAACATAAGGTGCGATTCCGTTTTTATTTCCCAAACCATATTCGTGGGCAAAACTTTCGGTATATAATTCAATTCTTTCGGTTCCAATAATTGCGGCACCTTGAATCATTTCCAAAGTTGGATCGACAAAAATAGAAGTTCTGATTCCGTTTCTTTTGAATTCTTGCACTATTTCTGTTAGAAAATCCTTGTTGTTAATGGTGTTCCAACCCGCATTTGAAGTAATTGCATCATCGGCATCGGGAACCAAAGTTACTTGAGTTGGTTTTATTTCCAATACTAAATCGATGAAATTACGTTCTGGATTTCCTTCAATATTGTATTCAGTGTAAACAATCGCCTTTAAATCGCGGGCATCTTGATAACGAATATGACGCTCATCTGGGCGCGGATGAATCGTAATTCCTTGAGCGCCAAATTTTTGTATGTCTTTTGCAACTTGTAATAAATCGGGAACATTTCCGCCACGAGCATTTCGCAAAGTGGCAATTTTATTGATATTTACGCTTAATTTTGTCATTGACTTATTTTATAAATGGAATTAATATAAATTCTTGACAAAAATACAAAGTAAAACAGGTTGATTTGTGGTAAATTTTGATTATTTTGCAGTCGTTTAAACATAAATCAACTATGTTAGAAATTACCGAGTATATTAACAATGATTTCAAGGCAATTGACAGTTTGGATGGTATCGAAACTGTGAAAGATTTCTTTGATGAAATTCATTTTTCTCACTTTCCAGTGGTTGAAGAAGGAATTTATATTGGTAGTATTGCTTCTGATGATGTGGAAACCTTTGATTCTGATAAAAAAGTTATCGATTACCGCTATGCTTTAGGAGGTTTTTTTGCCAGAACAAGTATGTTTTGGATAGATGTTTTAGAAATTTTCGCAAGAAACAATACGAATGTAATTCCAGTTCTTGATAATTTAAACAAATATGTCGGTTATTATGAAATTACCGATGTCATAAAAAATTTCTATGAAACGCCATTTGTAAATGAAGTTGGCGGCATTATAATTGTTGAAAAACCAATCATTGATTTCTCGATGAGTCAAGCGGTACAAATTGTAGAAAGCAACGAAGGGAAGATTTTAGGTTTGTATGTTTCTGGAACCACAATCGATACGATTCAAGTTACAATAAAAATTGTTTTGGGCGGGATGAACGAGATAATTCAATCTTTTAGACGCTATGGTTTTGATATTATTTCCGAACATAAAGAAGACACTTACCTTACAAATTTGAAAGAGCGTTCCGATTATTTGAACAAATACCTAAATATGTAAATCTACATTTACAAGATATAATTATTAAAAAATGAAAGTAGCGATTTACGGGCAATATTATCAAAACAGTACAGAACCAATTATCCGAGATATTTTTGTTTTTTTTAATGAGAATAATGTTGAAATGATTATTGAAGCATCGTTTTTGAAGCTTTTATACGACAAGCAAATTGTAAAAAAAGAATATAAAACTTTCCATTCCTATAAAGAATTAGATTCGAGTTTCGACATCATGATAAGCATCGGCGGAGATGGAACGATTTTGAGAGCCGCTACATTAGTTCGTGATTCTGGCATTCCTATTTTAGGAATAAATGCAGGAAGACTAGGATTTTTGGCAATGGTCCAAAAAGATGAAATAGCACAGTTTCTACAATTTGTGATTGAAAAAAAATACACTTTTTCCGAAAGAAGCTTAATTAGTTTGTCCAGTACCCCAGAAATTCCAGAAATTGAAGGCCTTAATTTTGCGATGAATGAAATTTCCGTGAGCCGAAAAGATACAACTTCGATGATTACTATTGAAACCTATTTGGATGGTGAATTTCTAAATTCGTATTGGGCTGATGGATTGATAGTTGCAACACCAACGGGCTCTACAGGTTATTCCATGAGTTGTGGCGGACCTATTTTAACGCCAAATGTTACCAGCCTTGTAATAACTCCGATTGCACCTCATAATTTAAATGCAAGACCGCTAGTAATTCCCGATGATACTGAAATTCGTCTCAAAATTTCGGGTCGTGAAGAGCAATATTTGGTTTCTTTGGATTCTAGAATTGCAACCGTTAAAAATGAATCGATATTAACCATTAAGAAAACTCCTTTCAAAATAAAAATGGTTGAAATTCAAGAAGAAACATTTTTAAAGACCTTACGCAACAAATTACTTTGGGGAGAAGACAAGAGAAATTAACTACATTTTTTTACAACTTCATACTACAACTGCCCAATTTTCGTTTTCCCTAAATTACGTCGTGGGAAAATCCCATTTTTAATTAAATCAAGGTATAATTTTGTCAGAAATTCTATTTAGCCACCCATTTAGAATCGATAATTGTTATATTTGCAAGCTATTTTAAAAAACCAATGAATAGAATCATAGTATTTCTTTTTTGTCTAATGGGCTTCACAAGCATGAATGCTCAAATTCACGAAATTGGTATGTTTGTGGGAGGTAGTAATTATATTGGTGATATCGGCCCAACAACCTATATTGCACCAAATGAATTGGCTTTTGGTTTGTTATATAAATGGAATAAAAGCCCTCGTCATTCATGGAGATTTTCCTATACACAAGCCAAAATAACATCAAAAGATAGTGATGCGAGTTCGCCAGGAAGAACACAACGAGGATATAATTTTGAAAATAACATAAAAGAAGTATCTTTAGGGCTTGAATTTAATTTTTTTGATTTCAATTTGCATGATTTCACGCCCAAAATAACGCCTTATATCTATAGCGGAATTAGTTATTTTGCTTATGACGAGTTATTTTATATAAATGGCAAACAAAAAGAAGATTACACTAATGGCGCATTGGCAATTCCAATGACTGTAGGAATAAAATCAAACATTTTGGATCACCTAGTTATAGGAGTTGAAGCCGGAGCGAGATATACAATGACAGATAATTTGGATGGAAGCAATCCAAAAAACAAAAATTTAGCGCCATTGAAATTTGGAAATATAAATAGTAATGATTGGTATGTTTTTTCAGGATTTACCCTAACGTATACTTTTGGAAACAAACCTTGTTATTGTGTGAATAAATGAATTTAAAAGACGAGATTAATAAAGACAACCTACCCAAACATCTCGCCATCATTATGGATGGTAATGGACGTTGGGCAAAACAAAAAGGATATTTGCGAGCACTCGGTCATGAAAGTGGCACCAAGTCGGTTCGCGAAGTCGTGGAAACGTGTGCGAAATTGGGTATTGAAAATCTAACATTATATGCTTTTTCTACAGAAAACTGGAAAAGACCTAAACTAGAAGTTAAACTTTTAATGAACATATTAATCAATTCATTACAAGATGAACTTAAAACTCTAAACGACAATAAAATACGATTAAACTCCATTGGAAATCTCTCGTTATTGCCAAAATCAGCACAAAAAAAACTTCAAGAGGTAATTGAAACCACAAAAAATAATTCCAGAATGGTTTTGACACTAGCTTTAAGCTATGGATCTCGAGAAGAACTCATAAACGTAGTTAAAAATATCAGTAATAAAGTTAAAAATAATATAATTTCATTAGACAGCATAGACGAATCAATTATAAATCAGCATCTTTACACGCAAGATTTACCCGAGGTAGATTTATTAATAAGAACTAGTGGCGAACATCGTATTAGTAATTTCTTGCTTTGGCAAATAGCTTACGCAGAATTATATTTTACAGATGTTTTATGGCCTGATTTTAAAGAAGATGATTTATATGAAGCAATTATTAGCTATCAAAAAAGAGAACGTAGGTTTGGAAAGACAAGTGAACAAATTAAATAAAGTATTAGTGTTAAATAAAAGCATACAATTATTCTTTACGATTATATTATTCGGAAGTATTACACAGATAGCAGCGCAAGAAAGAGTTCCTTTTGATCAAGGAAAGAAATACATACTTGGTGATGTTGCAGTTACAGGCAAGATTAGCTTTAACAAACAAACCGTTGTTACTTTTGCTGGACTTGAAAAAGGTCAAAACATCACAGTCCCAGGCGAAGAAATTAGCAACGCAATTAAAAAACTTGGTAAACTAGGACTATTCGGCGAAATTGATTTCTATGTAAATGAAATTAAAGGAGATAGTATTTTCCTTGAATTAAATATTAATGAACTACCAAAACTTACCAATGTAAAGTTTACAGGAATTAAGAAAGGTAAAATTGAGGAACTTATTAAAGACAATGGTTTAACAGCTGGGAAAGTGGTAAATGAAAATTTATTGACAACTACTAAAAATTACATTGAAAATAAATATAAAAAAGACGGATACTTCAATACTAAAGTCAATATAAACGTAGTCAACGATACTACTGAAGCCAACAGAGTAAAACTAGTTGTTGCAATTGACAAAGGAGACAAAATAAAAATTAGTGCTATTAATTTTATTGGAAATGCTAAATTTTCAGATAAAAAACTGCGTAGCGCAATGTCTGACACTAAACAAAAGAATCCTATTAGAATCTTAAAAGCTTCTAAATTTATTAAAGATAAATACAAAAGTGATTTAGTTAAAATTATCGATAAGTACAAAGAAAAAGGGTACCGTGATGCACGAATAGTTTCTGATAGTGTAATTTTTAACAAGGCGAAAAATGACTTAACGATTACTATTAACATTGAAGAAGGAAACAAATACTTCTTTGGAAACATTAAGTTTTTAGGAAATACCGTTTATTCAGATCAAGGGTTAAAAAGTATATTAGGTGTTAAAAAAGGAGATGTTTATAATGGCGTTTTACTAGAAAAAAGAATTGCTGATAAATCAAAACCTGACGGTGAAGACATTACCAACTTATACCAAAACAATGGCTATTTGTTTTCTAATATTAATGCCGTAGAAGTAAAAACCGCAAACGATACAATTGATTTTGAAATTAGAGTAACGGAAGGGCCAATAGCTTATTTCAACAAAATAACAGTTGTAGGAAATGACAAAACAAACGACGAAGTAATTTATCGGGAACTACGCACCAAACCAGGCGAAAAATACAGCAAAGAAGATTTGGTTCGTACCATTCGTGAAATTGGACAATTAGGCTTTTTTGATCCAGAAGCTATTGATCCAAAATTCAAAAATGTAGATTCATCTGCAGGAACAGTTGATATTGAATACAATCTTGTTGAAAAAGGATCTAGCCAAATAGAACTTCAAGGTGGTTATGGCGGAGGTGGTTTCATTGGAACATTAGGATTGTCTTTTAATAATTTTTCTATGAGAAATCTATTCAAAAAAGAAGCCTACAGACCATTACCTATGGGAGATGGTCAAAAAGTTTCTTTAAGATTACAAGGAAGTACTTTTTTCCAAACTTATAGCATGTCATTTTCTGAACCTTGGCTTGGAGGTAAAAAACCAGTCCAGTTTAGCACTTCATTATCTTATAGCAAGCAATTTTTAAATAATTTCAATACAGGAGCTGTAGATAGAAACAAAAGCTTTAATATCCTTACGGCTTCAATCGGTTTAGCTAAACGATTAACTGTGCCAGACGATTCATTTGTACTTTCGAATGCAATCAGTTTTCAATACTACGATTTAAATAATTACAATACAGGGCTATTTACATTTGGTAATGGTTCGTCCAGAAACTTTGCATACACAGTTGGATTGAGCAGAAATAATAAAGGTGTAAATCCTATTTTCCCAACTTATGGTTCAGAATTCAGTGTGTCGGCGAAATTCACACCCCCTTATTCATTATTCAACAAGGTAGATTATGCGAACTTAGGAAATGAAGCAGCCTACAAATTAACAAATACTGGTGATGGTTATTTTGACGTTAATGACAATTGGGTTGCTAATGGTGACTATGTTAAAACAGAAGAAGTCAACGGAGCAAATGTTTTAGTTTTCTCTAATGTAGCAGATGCCGATACTGACCAATCAAAAGTAGACCAAAAGAAATTCAATTGGTTAGAATATTATAAAATAAAGTTTAAAGCAGATTGGTTTACAAAAATTTATGGTAAATTAGTACTTCGTTCTTTAGGGGAATTTGGATTCCTAGGTTCCTATAACAAAGACAGAGGATTGGTTCCATTTGAAAGATTTTTTGTAGGTGGTGACGGATTAGCAAACTTTGCATTAGATGGTAGAGAAGTAATTGGACTGAGAGGTTATCCAAACCAATCACTAACTCCATCAGATGGCGCAGGTTCTCAAAATGGCGCAACTGTGTACAATAAATTTTCATTGGAATTAAGATACCCATTGACATTGAAATCGGCAGCATCAATATATGCATTAACATTTCTTGAAGGTGGAGCTGCTTTTGATTCCTTTAAAAATTATAACCCATTTGTGTTGCAACGTTCAGCAGGATTTGGTTTAAGAGTATTTATGCCAGCATTTGGATTGTTGGGTATTGATTTTGGTTATGGCTTTGATGCACTTCCAATTCAAGGGTTAACAAAACCTAATGGTTGGGAAACACACTTTATAATTGGACAACAATTTTAAATAAAGTTTTAATTTTCTAATAAAATTAAGTTATGAGAAAACATTTTTTACTAATTTTGACAATTCTATTTGCATGTTTGTCTTTCGGACAGACAAAAGGCGTAAAAATTGGATACATCGACATGGAGTATATTTTACAAAATGTACCCAGTTATGCTGATGCAAAAAACCAATTGGAACAAAAAGCCCAGAAATGGAAACAAGAAATTGAGGTTAAGAAAAATGATATAATAAAACTTAAAGATGCCTTAAAAACGGAACAAGTTTTATTAACAAAAGAACTAATTACTGAAAAGGAAGAAGAGATTTCGCTTCTAGAAACAGAATTGTTGGATTATAATCAGAAAAGATTTGGCCCAACTGGGGATTTGATAATTCAAAAATCAGTTTTAGTTAAGCCTATTCAGGATCAAATATTTACAATAGTTCAAGATTATTCTGAAGCAAAAAAATATGATTTTATTTTTGATAAATCGTCAGATTTAACAATGTTATTCGCAGCCAAAAGATATGACATTAGCGATCAAGTTTTAAGGGTTTTAAACAGAGCCGAAAAAAGAGAGCAAATGACTAAAAAACAAATTAAATTAGAAGAAGAAAAAGAAGCTAAAGAAGATTTTGCAAAAGAAAATCCTGAAAAAGCAGAAAGACAAAAGATATTAGACGATAAAAAATTAGCACAGCAACAACTTGCTAAAGATAAAAAAGCTGCTGCAGATGAAAAGAGAAAAACTGCAGAAGAAAATAGAATAAAAGCATTAGCAGAAAAAAAAGATAATAAAAATAATCCTAGCCCTGCAAAAGATTCATTAATAAATAAAGCAGCTACAAACAAAGCCGCATTAGAAGCAGCGAAACAAACAGCAGCAGCAATAAGAGCAAAAGCTTTAGAAGATAGGAAAAAAGCAAATGAGGATAGAAAAAATAAAATTCTAGAAGATAGAGAAGCCGCCAAAAAGGCAAGAGATGAAAAATTAAAAGTAAAACCAATAAATTAATAATTAATACTAAAAATGATGAAACAATTAAAATGCTTATTAATAGCTACAATCTTTTTCTTAGGAGCAAACCAAGTTTCTGCACAATCAAAAACTG
>JBIPNF010000103.1:0-8270 GCA_044373885.1 Flavobacterium sp.
CCAATAACCAACAACCGACAACTATAATATTCTTTAGGTTAAAATTAAATTTAATAACCTTGGAGTATGGCCATTAAGTTCCCTTGATTAAATTCGGGACGCCTGCTACAAAAAAAACAGTAAAATTATGCCAAGATCGGTAAATTCAGTTGCTAAAAGAGCACGAAGAAAAAAAATAATGAAGCAAGCCAAAGGTTTCTTTGGAAGACGTAAAAACGTTTGGACAGTTGCGAAAAATGCGGTAGAGAAAGCAATGTGCTATGCTTACCGTGACAGAAAAGTGAATAAAAGAAATTTCCGTGCTTTATGGATTCAACGTATCAACGCTGGAGCTAGATTGGAAGGAATGTCTTATTCACAATTCATGGGGAAAGTAAAAGCTAACGGAATCGAATTGAACAGAAAAGTTCTTGCAGATTTAGCGATGAACCACCCAGTAGCTTTCAAAGCTGTACTTAACAAAGTAAAATAAACGTTTTATAAACTAAATTTAAACTTACTTACTATAATTAAACCCATTCGAAAGAGTGGGTTTTTTATTTAATATCAATATTTAAATCGATAATTAAAAAAAACAGAATCATTCATCATTATTAAATTTAATAGTAATAAATTTGTCTTCTTTTTTTAAGATATTTATTATGAAGTCTCAACATCTCGATTTACACAGTAAATTAACACTTGGTGGATTATTAATTACTTTAGGTATAATTTATGGTGACATCGGAACCTCTCCCTTGTATGTAATGAAGGCTATAATTGGGCTTCACACCATAAACGCAGATGTGGTATTAGGTGGGGTTTCCTGTATTTTTTGGACCTTGACACTTCAAACTTCTATTAAATATGTTCTAATAACATTAAGTGCAGACAATAATGGCGAAGGCGGAATATTTGCCTTATATGCTTTAGTAAAACGAACTAAGGTAAAATGGCTAATTGTGCCCGCAATCATAGGTGGAAGTGCGCTTTTAGCAGATGGAATTATCACCCCACCTATTTCTGTAGCTTCTGCTGTAGAAGGAATTAGAACGTATTATCCTGATATTAACACAATTCCTATTGTAATTGGAATCCTTTTTGTACTTTTTACAATACAACAATTTGGGACAAAATTAGTAGGTAAGTTTTTCGCTCCAATGATGTTGATTTGGTTCGGAATGCTAGGTGTTTTGGGGGTAATTCAATTAGCAAACAACATAGAGGTTTTAAAAGCTTTGAATCCTTATTACGCAATTCACTTATTGTCAATTCACCCAGAAGGATTTTATGTATTAGGATTTGTGTTTCTATGTACTACAGGTGCCGAAGCTTTGTATTCCGATATGGGACATTGTGGAAGAAAGAACATTAGAATCAGTTGGATTTTTGTAAAAATAACCTTAGTACTTAATTATTTTGGACAGGCTGCCTATCTAATGCATCATGAAGGAGAAACATTACAAACTTTAGGCGGAAAAAACGGAAACCCATTCTATTTAATTATGGAAAGTTGGTTTTTGCCTTTTGGAATTGTAATTGCTACTCTTGCAGCAGTAATAGCCTCACAGGCCTTAATTAGCGGTTCATTTACATTGATAAATGAGGCGATGCGATTGAATTTTTGGCCAAAAGTAAAAATAAAATATCCTACTGAATTAAAGGGACAATTGTATATTCCTTCCATAAATTGGCTGCTTTTTGCAGGGTGCGTTCTGATTGTATTGCATTTTGAAGAATCCAGTAATATGGAGGGAGCCTACGGACTAGCAATTGTACTTTGCATGATTATGACTACGTTACTTCTTACCTATTTTATGATAATCAAAAGAATTTCATGGTTTATAATTACCCCGTTAATATTAATTTATCTAACAATTGAAATTAGTTTCTTAATAGCTAATTTAAATAAATTTCTTCATGGTGGTTATGTAACTCTATTAATTGCAACCATTTTAATTGGAATAATGACTATCTGGCATTTAGCTAAAAAAATTAGTAAAAATTACACCAAATTTGTGAAAATTGATTCCTACAGAAAAGTTTTAGCAGAACTAAGTGCTGATTTAACCATTCCAAAATATGCGACGCATTTGGTTTACATGACAAATGCCAATCGTGGTGATGAAATAGAAGAAAAAGTGATGTACTCTATATTGCAAAAAAGACCGAAAAGGGCCGATTTGTACTGGTTTGTTCATGTAAATATACTTAGTGAACCTTATAAAACAGAATATAAAGTAACTGAAATAATTAAGGATGATTTATTCAGAATCGATTTTAATTTAGGATTCAGAGAACCTACAAAAATTAATTTAATGTTCAAAGAAGTCCTTAAAGACATGGTAAATAATGGGGAAGTTGACATTACAAGTCGCTATGAATCTTTGAATAAAAACAACATTTTAGGAGATTTCAAATTCGTTTTGTCAGAAAAATTCTTGTCTAATGATAGCGATTTATTATGGCATGAAAAAATTGTAATGAATGCTTATTTCTTAATCAAAAAATTCAGTTTATCTGAAGAAAAAGCATTTGGATTGGATAGTAGTTCTGTAAAAATTGAAAAATTTCCGATGGTACTCCACGCTCCAGAAAAAATCTATTTAAACAGAATAAATTAATTACTATTCAACACTGTTTTCTAACAGTGTTTTTTTTTATAACTGCCCCGTTTACTGGCTAACGAAAAAATGATACCTTTGCACCTCAATAAAAACAAATGAGATTACATAGAAATTTGGTTTACACCACGATCGATTCGCTAAATGCGATTTTCAATGAAGGAGAATATGCCGATAAAGTGGTTGCAAGAGCTTTAAAAAAAGACAAAAGATGGGGAAGTTCCGATCGTAAATTTGTTGCCGAAACCATCTATGAAGTGGTACGATGGAAACGATTATATGCAGAAATTGCAGAAGTGAAAGAACCATTTGACAGAGATAATATTTGGAGGATGTTTTCCGTTTGGGCAGTTTTACGTGGTTATCCAATTCCTGATTGGAGACAGTTAGAAGGAACCCCAGAACGAAAAATTAAAGGCCGTTTTGATGAATTATCAAAGATTAGAGCTTTGAAAGAATCCATTCCAGATTGGATGGATGAATTAGGCGTGAAAGAATTGGGCGAAAAAGTTTGGTCAACAGAAATTGCCGCTCAAAACCAGCCAGCTAAAGTAATTTTGAGGGTCAATACCTTAAATACAACTCGCGAAAAATTACATGCCCTTTTAATGGATTTGAATATTGAAACTACTTTTTTGAAAGACCAACCCGATGCGTTAGTTTTAAAAGAAAGAGCCAATGTTTTTATGACCGATGCTTTTAAAGCAGGAATGTTTGAAGTTCAAGATGCCAATTCACAATTAGTTGCAGCCTTTTTAGACGTAAAACCAGGAATGAGAGTCGTTGACACTTGCGCTGGTGCGGGAGGAAAAACCTTGCATTTGGCTTCATTGATGGAAAATAAAGGGCAATTGATTGCAATGGATTTGTATGAAAGCAAATTAAAACAATTGAAATTACGTGCCAAAAGGAATGGCGCTTTCAATATCGAATATAAGATTATTGATTCTACTAAAGTTATTAAAAAACTACAAGAAAAAGCAGATAGGGTTTTGATTGACGCCCCATGCAGTGGATTAGGTGTTTTAAAAAGAAATCCTGATGCCAAATGGAAATTACAACCAGAATTCATTGAAAACATCAAGAAAATCCAAGCAGAAGTTTTAGAAAGTTATTCCCGAATTGTAAAACCTGGAGGTAAACTAGTATATGCAACATGTTCAGTACTTCCATCTGAAAACCAAGAACAAATTAAAAAATTCTTGACGAATACAGAAACTGGGAAAAGTTTTACATTTGTGAAAGATGCTAAAATTCTTGCCTCAGAATCTGGTTTTGATGGATTTTACATGGCTTTGTTAGAGCGAAAAATATAATTTAATTTAATATTTATAAGAAAACTCTGAATTTCTATTTGGAGTTTTTTTTTCGAAAACTTTATTTTAATAATAATCTAAAAATTAAATCTTTATTATAATAATATAGTTTAGATTTGTTGCCCCAAACTAAAAATAAAATTACTATTTACACAAGATATTAAAATGAAAAAAATATTCTTATTGTTAACGTTATCTGTGATAACATCACTTTCTGCTCAAATCCCAACCGGATATTATAATACCGCTTCAGGATCTGGATATACGTTAAAAACACAGCTTTTTAATATTATTAATAATAATACAAATTCATTAACTACTTCTTCAAATTATGGAGGTTTATGGACTTTATTTACTCAAAGTGCTTTTAGAGACCATTATTATGAAAATGATAATACACTTTTAGATGTGTATTCAGAAAAACCAACCGGGCCAGATAGTTATAATTTCTCTGCAACTACTCAACAATGTGGGAATTACTCTAACGAAGGTGATTGTTATAATCGAGAACATACTTTACCTCAATCAGTTTGGAATTCTGCATATCCTATGTATTCCGATGCGCACTTTGTTTTACCAACTGACGGAAAAGTAAATGGAGTTCGTGATAATTTTCCTTACGGAAAAGTAAATGTAGCTTCTTGGACCTCAACAAATGGTTCAAAACTAGGAAGCAACACCAATTCAGGTTACGCTGCGGGTTATATAGGTACTGTTTTTGAACCTTTAGATGAATTTAAAGGAGATGTCGCCAGATGTTTGTTGTATTTTGCAACAAGATATGAAGAGCAAATTCCAACATGGACTTATACTATGTTTAACGGAACTTCAACACAAGTTTTTACAAATACTTTTATTAATATATTAGTTACATGGAACAATTTAGATCCTGTGAGTGCCTATGAAATAGCAAAAAACAATGCAGTTTATACATTTCAAGGAAATAGAAACCCATATATTGATCATCCTGAATATGTATGTCGAGTATGGGCTGATGCCTGCGCTTTAGCAACAAATGAATTTGAATTTGCCACATTATCTGTTTTTCCAAATCCAACAAATAATGGATCTATTTCTATAAATACTAATTCGTTAATCGATAATATTCAAGTAATTTCGATCAATGGACAGTTGATAAATGACATCAAAAATCCAGTTAAAATTAATGAAACTTATACTTTAGATAATTTACCTCAAGGATTTTATTTATTAAAATTATCTTCAAGTAACAATTCAGTTACAAAAAAGATTAGCGTAAATTAATACTTACTTATTCCAAAAAAAACTCCGATGTAAATTACATCGGAGTTTTTTTTTATTTCAATTACAATTCTAATTATTCATAGAAATCAAGAATTCTTCGTTGTTTTTCGTTTTCTTGAAACGGTCGTTTATAAAATCCATTGCTTCGATTGGGTTCATATCAGAAAGATATTTTCTCATAATCCACATGCGCTGTAAAGTTTTTTCGTCCAATAACAAATCATCACGACGCGTACTCGATGAAGTCAAATCAATTGCTGGAAAAATACGTCTGTTAGCAATTTTTCTATCCAATTGCAATTCCATATTTCCAGTTCCTTTGAATTCTTCGAAAATTACCTCATCCATTTTAGATCCGGTTTCTGTTAATGCGGTTGCAATAATACTTAATGAACCTCCATTTTCAACATTTCTAGCGGCTCCAAAGAATCGTTTAGGTTTTTGCAATGCATTGGCATCAACTCCACCACTCAATACTTTTCCAGAAGCGGGTTGAACTGTATTATATGCTCTTGCCAAACGGGTAATTGAATCTAATAAAATAACAACATCATGTCCACATTCAACCAAACGCTTTGCTTTTTCAAGTACAATATTTGCGATTTTAACGTGCTCTTGTGGCTCTCTATCGAATGTTGATGCGATAACTTCTCCTCGAACGCTTCGTTGCATATCGGTAACTTCTTCAGGACGTTCATCAATCAATAGTACTATTAAATAAACTTCAGGATGATTGGCCGCAATTGCATTCGCAATATCTTTCAACAACATGGTTTTACCCGTTTTTGGTTGCGCTACAATCATTCCACGTTGTCCCTTTCCAATTGGCGAAAACAAATCTATAATTCGAGTAGAAATAGTACTTTGTTTTTCTGCTAATCTGAATTTTTCCGATGGAAAAACCGGTGTTAAATGTTCAAAAGATACTCGGTCACGAACCACTTGTGGATCATGCCCATTTATTTTTAAAATACGAACTAAAGGGAAGAATTTTTCACCATCCTTTGGAGGACGAACAACCCCTTTAACAGTATCTCCAGTTTTTAAACCAAACAATCTAACTTGAGAAGTTGACAAATAAATATCATCCGGGGAAGCCAAGTAATTATAATCGGAAGAACGTAAAAAACCATACCCCTCAGACATCATTTCTAATACGCCTTCGCTTTCAATAATTCCATCAAATTCAAAATCTGAATGTCCAAAATTACTTTTCTTAGCTTTATAATTTGGATTTACATTCCCATTTGATCCTTGATTTGGGTTTTGATTAGGGTTTTGTTTTTGATTTGGATTTGGTTTCTGGTTTGGATTTTTAGGTTTTTCTAATAATTGATCTTCTGAAACAGAACTTGAAGCTATGGCTTCGGTTGGAAGTGGCATGTTTTCTTGAGAATTGTTTTCAGTGGCTGCTTTTGCAGCTACTTTAGCCTCAAAATCAGCTTTTTTAAACTTAATTACTTTACGTTCCTTTTGTTCAGAAGCCTGTAATTTTTGAGGATTTTCAGCAGAAACTTCTGCAAATTCGTTTTTTTCTTCTATTGCATTTTCTGCAGAAACAGAAAATAATGATCTAGATTCTGATTTTTGAATAACAGGCTTTTTCTCAACGGACATTCTTGCTCTTTTTGGCTTCGAATCTTTAGAATCATCAACTGAAACATTAGCTTTTTCTGTCGAATTTGATTCTTGAAAATCTAAAATCTGACTGATTAATGTTTCTTTTTTTACACCTGTAGTTTTAGTGATTTTTGCTGCTTTCGCGATTTCTTGAAGCTCAGAAAGCTTCATTTCTTTTAATATAGAAATTTCAAACATAAAATGTTATTTGAATTTAGTTGTTTTGGATAAAGATAAGAATGTGTGATTTTTGTTTAAATGAAATCTCCAAAGGATGAAGTACTTACGCATTTGTGATGCAATAATACAAATAAAATTTAATATTCATAGTGTTTTATTAAAATAAAATAATATTTTTGTTACAAGATTTATAATTATGATCCAAAGAATTCAAACTATCTATTTATTAATTGCTTTAGTAATTTCTGCAGTACTTCCGTATATGTTTCCGTTATGGATTATGGACGACGGAAAGAAATATTTTTTTATGAGCGATTCCATTTATACGATTCTTTTTGGTTTAACCACTACTTTAATTTTGGTAAGTATTTTGTATTTCAAAAAAAGACAGCATCAATTTGTATTGAACAGATTGTCTATCATATTGAATTTAATTTTATTAGGATTATTTTTATATCGCTCGCTAAATTTATCTGGAGAAACTCCCGTAGTTTCTGAGAAAGGTATTGGGATGTTTCTTCCTATTGTTGCTATCGTTTTTTTGGCTTTGGCCAATAAAGCCATCAAGAAGGACGAAGATCTTGTAAAATCTGCTGACCGATTGAGATAAACCTATAAACTTAGTTTATTAATGCGAAGAAAAACCTGAACGAAAGTTTGGGTTTTTTTTCGTCTATTATTTTTTAAACACAAAGGCTTTACGCAAAACGCGCAAAGAAAAATCTGTGAATCAGTGGCTATTTTCCCTTTCCTCTACCCTCTCTTCGTCTTTCATCTTGATTCTTCACCTCTTCCCTATTTCCACAATCTCCAAATCCTTAATTTTATCACCATCAATTACAAATCGTAGCATCGTTCGCATTTGATGAAAACCACTAATTCCAGCAGCTCCTGGATTCATATGCAACAAATTATTTTTCTTATCAAAGATAACCTTCAAAATATGAGAATGCCCACAAATAAATAATTTAGGTGGGTTTTGCTCCAATTCCGTCTTAATGTTCGGATTGTATTTCCCCGGATAACCACCTATATGTGTAATCCAAACATCCACGCCTTCACACATAAATCGGTTGTGCAATGAAAATTCCATTCGGGCTTTATCATCGTCAATATTCCCAAATACACAACGCAAGGGCTTCAATTTTTTGATAGTATCGGTAACAACCAAATCCCCGATATCGCCCGCATGCCAAACTTCATCAGCAAGATTAACATATTTCAAAATCGTTTCATCAATGTGACTGTGGGTATCAGAAAGCAAAAGTATATTTCTCAAAATTGTTTT
>JBIPNF010000104.1:0-8207 GCA_044373885.1 Flavobacterium sp.
CGCTTCTTTGGTTGTTGGTGTGTTATATGAAAATAAGGAACCCGCAGCTTCCAATTCTTCATCGGTAACTTTTGACGAACAATAATCAATTAGTTGATCAATCCAGTTGTAACCTACTCCATCTGAAAATTGCTCTTTTTGTCTCCACAAAACTTCAGCTGGCAAATACGGGTTATCGGGTGTGTCAAATGCTTTTCTAAGTATGTATTTTTCTTTTCCGTCGTATGTTTTCGGTTGCTTTTCTTCCGCTTTGATTAACATCGCAACATCCAAAAATTCTTTATCTAAAAAAGGAACTCTCGCTTCTAATCCATGTGCCATTGTAGATTTATCAGCTCTTAACAAATCGGCTGTGAATAATTTTTGAACTCTTTCAATGGTTTCTTTTTGAAAGTCTACCGTTGATGGTGCATTTCTAAAATACAAATAACCTCCAAAAATTTCATCGGCACCTTCACCAGATAAAACCACTTTTATTCCCAAATCAGTGATTGCTTTTGACAAGAAATACATTGGCGTACTGGCACGAATTGAAGTCACATCGTACGTTTCTAAATGCCAAACCAACTTGTCTAAAATTTCAATTCCTTGCTCAATGGTAAAATGGATTTCGTGGTGTTCTGTTCCTAAATATTCAGCAACTTTTCTCGCTGCCATAGCATCAGGCGCATTTTCATCTAAACCTATTGAAAAAGAATGCAGTTTTTTTCCGCTTTCCGCTAATAATCTAGAAGCTATTGCCGATGTCAATGACGAATCTAAACCTCCGGAAAGCAATACACCAATTGGCACATCGCTCATTAATCTTTTGCGAGTAGCTTCTGTTAATGAAGTTCTGATTAAATCCAAATCCAATTCATGATCTGCTTTTAAATAATCTTCATATTCTGGGTTGTAATACTTTACAAATCCTGTTTTTTCTGTGTAGTAATGCCCTGGGGGAAATGTTGAAAACGTTTTGCATTGATCGGCAATTGGTTTCATTTCAGATGAAAAATAAGTGCGGCCTCTTTCGTCCAAACCATAATACAACGGTTTCACACCCATTGGATCACGACCTGCGATATAATCGTCGCCATCTACAATTACAAATGCCCAATCTCCATCCAACATATTGCAAAAATCATATCCAAATTCTTCATATAAATGTACGATAACTTCCGAATCTGATTTGGTTCTGAAAGTATGGTGTTTCAAAATCCCATCTCGCAATTCTTGGTGGTTATATACTTCACCATTGTGAACCATCCAAGCCGTTTTCGTCCCTTGAATTGGCTGTCTTCCCGAATGCAAATCAATAATCGACAAGCGTTCGTGGCTCAAAATATGTCCGTTTTCTGTAATATGCAAATCACTTTCATCTGGGCCGCGATGCGACATTCTTTTAGAAAGTTTTTTAACTAACTCTTCTTCTTTACCTTTTCCAATAATGGCTAAAATTCCACACATAATCTATTTTTTTACTTGGGCAAATTTGAGCATAATGATTCCTTATTAAAACCAAATAGAATTATTTAGTTATAATAATAAACATAAATTTGTTTTTTTATGTAAATATGAAAGTAAAAGCAGCTAAAAACTATATATGAAGTTATAGATTGTAAAAATCGGGGTTATGAAATGCTTTCGATGTGGTATTTTGTAGTATTTATTTCAAATTCATAACCCACTTTATTCCCCATTAATTTGGTTCCCAAAGGCGATTGTGGCGATAAAGCAATAATACTTACTTGTTCGACGTTGATTTTCGTGAGCGCCAAACTCACATAAAGAAAGATTCCATTGGCTTGAACCAAACTCCCCAAAGCAATTGTAGTATGTAATAAAGTCGAATCAATTTTATCTAAAACCGCTTTTTGTTCCAAAACTTCTTTGAGTTTATAATTGAGCTTTTCCTGTTCCAAATGCATCATCGACAACGCCGTTTCGTGTTTATCGCCAGCAGAACCTTTGGCATCATTCTTAGAATCTTCGGTCAATGCCGAAATCATATCCCGAAAAACATCTATTTTGTCTTGGACTTGTTGGGTGTAATACTGATGGATTTTTTGTTTGAAAGTCATTTATTTTAGGTGCAAAGGTTTTAGGTGCAAAGGTACAAAGTTTCTAATCTTTGAGGATAAAACGTTATAAACAATGTAGAAATTACTTTAAACCAATTCTACCTTGAACTTTGCTCCTTTGAACCTTTTTAAAAATCAAACTTATAACTCGCTCCTAAAATCACTTGAAATCCTTGAACTGGATAATTCATCCATCTTTGATAGGCTTGATTTCCAATATTATTCAATTTCAAAAAACCGGTTAAGCGCTCGCTGTGTTTGTATCCAACGTGTAAATTGGCATCGAAATAACTGGAAATAGTTGTTATATTTGGTAATGCAAAAACATCTGTGTTTACTTGCAAATCTTTTCTTTCACCAACGAAGAACACATTTGCACCAGCATACCACTTTTTGTTGATAATTACATTCAAATTAGAACCCAATTTTATTGCAGGTAAATTCCAAGCTTTTTCTTGATTTTGAGTGGAATAACTACTAAAAGTTCCGTTAATTCCGAAAGATACTTTTTTTGAAAAATCTGCATTTAATTCTCCAAAAAAGCGCACCGTTTTCATATCATCATATACAACTCCTAAAGAATTTCCGAATTCATAATCTTCATTGGCACTATTTTCAGTGAAGTTATTGCTTTTAAATAACGCTTTATTTTTCTCGTTTTGAAAAGAACCTCGAATATTATAACTCACCGCGCTTGCTAATTTACCTTTCAAACCAGCAAAAATATCATATTGCTTATCGGTTGGGGCAATCGCTATTGTTGGTGAAATATATGGATTTTCATTAGTAAAATCACGATAAGAATTTTGGTCTAAACTTCCCTCAGCTCCGGTGTAGAAAATCATAAAATCGCCCACTACTTTCAAGGAAGCATTTATCTGCGGATAAACAAACAATTTATTTTTACTGTTTTCATTGTCAATGCTATAAAAAACAGAAGCTCCAACATTTATAGACCAATCATTTTTATTGATTACCACACTTGGATGAACTCCGAAATTGGTATATCCGTATTTTAAAGTATTGGTTCCAAACAATTCTTTTTCAAAACTTCCACCTAAATAATCAACTATAAAATTGGTTTTAATTTTTTCATCCAATACATCAAATTCAAAAGACGGTTTTACATAAAATCTATTTTCAGACGAACCGCGTGCATCCCAAAAACGATCGTATTTTAAACTTCCTTCTTTGAAAAAACTATCGTTTAAACTGAATTTTGCACCAGCATAAAAATTATGAAACGCATGCTGCGGATTGATTCCATCAATTAAAATTGGAGAAAAATTCTCGGGCAAACCGTACCAATTATACACTTGGTTTTGATAGCCTAAATCAGCATTCCAAGTCAAGTTTTTCTGTTGATTTCCGTAGGTCAAATCCAAAGAAGTCGTATAAAATTTATCATCCAATACAACGCCTTTTATACCGCCTTGAGACGATAGATGGCGTAACATTCCTCCTACATATTCAGTTTCGCTGATGTTTTCTGTCACGAAAAGTTCTGCGTTCAACGTAGTATAATTCCCAAAACCCAAAGTCAAGTAATTTTTGAATAATTTCTCCGATTCTGATTTATCCACATTTGCTGCTCTTCCTTTTGAAGGCGTGAAAGTAGAAGCCACTGGAAAAGAAAAAATCGAGTATTTAATCACTTCTTTTTTGGTATTGTCTTCATCCTCTAAAGCGGGAGTTTCCTTTACTTTAAAAGCATCCGAAATTGTTGGCGTATAAGGCTTTACTACGTTTACAACTTCAGTTCCAATGTTCTCATCTTTCTTCTGGGAAAAGGAAAATTGAGAAACTAAAATGATAGTAAAAGATAATAGAGGAAGACGAAAAGATGATAGACGAAGAGATGATAGACTCAATAGAGAAAGATTAAAAGATAATAGACTAAGAGATAATGGACTGGTAAATATGGGGTTTTTTGACATAAATTATTTGTTTAATGTATTTTGAAATGACATTGTTGCTTTTTGAAATTCTTCTATTTTATTCTCAATATATTGTGATGATTCATCCGTTATGTATTTTTGACTATTTGCCAATATCAATTGCGTTTGAAGTTCAAATGACGAGCCTAATGAAATATCAATAAAATGACTGAAAGATTTATTTGTCCGGCTTGAACCTTCAGCAATATTAGATGGCATAGAAACAGAACATCTATTCATTTGGCTCGCCAATCCAAATTTTTCTGAACTTGGAAAACTCGCTGATACCTTAAATATTTCCTTTGCTAATTCCATTGCCATTTGCCAAATCTTTAGTTTTTTAAAATTATGTCTTTTAAATTCGCTCATATTTTATTTGTATCTACCTTAAATCAACAAAACATTTTCTCAATTTCTAACTGTCTATTATCTATCCGTCTATTATCTTTTCGTCTATTTAATTACAGACGAATTCGTCTTAGCTTCTTCGGTTTTAATACCATCCAATTCCTTTTGTGCTTCTTCTACAACATCTGGAAATGCAGTGAAATTCTTAATGACACTCTCCAAAATATACGTCGCTTGAAAACTGTCTTTCAATCCGTAGAAGTTTTTCGCCATAACCACCAATCCTTTTGCACCAAAATATTTATAGCCCGAATAATCCTTAGTTAATTTTTGAACTACGGTATTGGAATCTTCAAATTTCGCATCAATATTTTTGAAATACGCGTCGTAATATAACGCTTCTGCAGCCAATTCCCCTTTTGCTAGTGTCAATAATTTGGCGTAAGCCAGACGCGCTTTAAGTTCATCGTTTGATTTTATCGCAGAACGAGCCACGATGATTTGTGCATCACTTTTTACTTTATCATCTGTTTTTGGATTATTCAAAACCTTGTTAGCATAAACTACAGCATTCAGATAATCCTTTTGTTCGTAATACGTTTTCATTAAATTAGCTTGTGCAAATGTGATATTTTGAGGGAAATCAGCTTCAGTTTCCAAGCGCTTTAAAATTGGAATCAACTTTTCAAAGTCATTTGATTTTGTATGAATTTGAGCCAATCTTGCCAAAGCTTGTTCCGTAAATTCATTCCTTGGTTTCGAAATTACAAAGTCATAATTGGCAACTGCATTTGATTCTAATCCATCTGCAAAATACGATTGTGCCAAATAGAAATTGGCATTCAAAGCATTATTTCCATTAGGGAATTTCGAAACATAACTGCTAAATGCCGAAATAGATTGTTTGGTATTATTCTGTAAATATTGTTTTTCGGCAGCTTCATACGTGTCATTATCTAATTCCGAATCGGTTACAGAAACAAAATCCAAAGTACGCACCCAAGTGGCATATTCATCTACTTTTCCGTTATCTACATAAATAATTCTGGCGGTTGAAACGGCTTCTAAAGCTTCTGGAGTTTTAGGATATTCGGCAGCTACTTTCTTGAATTTACCGATTGCTAAATCGTCTTTTTCAGCATTATAATAAATTAAACCTTGTCGCAAAATCGCTTTTGACGCATAGGAACCATTTTTAAATTCGCTAATTAATTGGTCGTAGGTTTTTATTGCCAAGTCCGATTTCTTTTCAGTTACATAGGTATTTCCCAATTCAAATAAAGCATCATCACGGTATTGCGATTTTGAATACGTTGCAATTAACTTATTCAAATCCTCAATTTTCTTGTCATTTTTAGATACAAATCCATAGCTAATTGCTTTTTGAAAAGCCGCATAATCCGCATCGATGCTTTTCAAATCAATCGCTTTATTATAAGCATCCATTGCTGGCCAATACTTTGCCGAAACAAAACGGCTGTCACCCAAACGCAAATAAGAATCGTTCAATCTGATTTTATCGTCTTTTACAGCCTCAATTTGCGCTTGGAAAAAATTTCCTGCTTGTTCGTATTCTTTTAATTTGAAATAAGAATAAGCAATATTGTAATTTATATTTTTGAATTCAGATGTGTTTTTAGCTTCTGCAAAACCTATAAATTGTTTGAAACTCAATAACGATTCATTGAAATTATCCAAAACAAATTCTGTTTCCCCTTTCCAAAACGTAGCACGAGCAGTAAATTTCAGATCTTTTTGTTCACCGATAGATTTCTTGAACATTGCCAATGCATCCTGGTAATTTCCATCGGTATATAATTCTAAACCTCTATAAAAAGTCACTTTTTGATATGCCTGTTTGTTGGCGAAACTTTTATTTTTTTCTAATAGTTCTAATGCGCCTTTATAATTTTTTGATGTAATAAAGGAATTTATCAATAACGTTTCAATATCCGTTTTACTTTGGGAATTTGGATACTTATCTAAAAAAGCAGACAAAATATCTGGAACACTTTGATATGAATTTCCAATATCATAACTCAATTTTGCATAATTTAAAGCAGCATCTTCTTGAATTTTTAAATCAAATACCATCTCAGATGCATTTTTAAACGCATTCAAAGCTTGTTGCTTTTTATCTGTTTTCAAATAACTTTGACCTAGATGATAATAGGCATTTTGTGCAACAAAGTCTTTACCATCAATGATTTTATTGAATTGGGAAATGGCATTTTCAAAATCATTTTGTTGATAATAGGCAAATCCCAATTGGTAAAAATCGGTATTGTTCCATTTTCCTTTTTTACCTTTATATTCTTTCAAATAAGGAATGGCTTTTTCGTATTGATTCAAATTAAAATAGCTTTCACCAATGATTTTATTCAATTCTGATTTCTCTAAAGCATTGGATTTTCCCATCGCAACCAAACCTAAATCAATCGCTTTTTGGAAATTGCCTAATTTGAAATTCATATCAGCCTGAAAATAAGAAAGCTTCTCTTTGTATTTATCTTCTCCAGAAACTTGGTCGAAATATTTCGTTGCATTTTTATAATCATCTCCTTCATAAGCCATAAAACCTAAGTAATACTTTGCTTGTGAACCATAAGTTGGAGAATTTAGAACTTTATTAAAATACGGAGTGGCTTCAATTTTGTTTTTAGCGGAAAAAAAAGAATATCCTTTTTGGAAATTAAATTTATCAATACCATCAGAATCCAAGAAATTTTCATCTACTTTATCAAACCAAATTAGGGATTGTGGATAGTTACCCTGTTCAAAATAATATTCTGCAACTTCAATGTAGGCTTGGTTTCTTTTGGTACTTGTTGGATAATCCGAAACAAAATTTTCCATCATTACATCGGCATTCGGCTGGTTAAGACGAATGGCACAATTGGCACTGTAATAGGCACAATCTGATTGCACTTCGCTGCTTTTGTTATCTAATTTTACATTATCAAAAATAATTTGTGCTGATAAATATTGCGCGTTATTGTAAAGAGAAAGTGCTTTATTATAGGCTTCTAAATCATTTGTATAAATTTCAGATTTTTGAGCAGAAACAGTTGTTATTATGATAAAAAATAACAATAAAATAAGCTTTGATTGTTTAGGCATAGTAGGTTTTATTTAATACATTCAAATATATCGTATTCTGAACACTATAACGGGATTCTCATCGTTTTTATTATGAACATCTTTTTAAACAATTATTAATAAATTGGAAATTGGAAATTGATTAAATCTTATTACTTTTACAAATTAAACCAAAAACGATATGTCAGAATCTATTTTATTTTTAAGAAACGTAACTATTTACCAAGAAGAAAAAGTCATTTTATCAAATATTAATTTGGAGGTGAATCACGGTGAATTTATATATATAATTGGAAAAACAGGTTCTGGAAAAAGTAGTTTTATGAAAACATTATATGCTGATTTGCCTTTAACAGAAGGCGAAGCGAGCATTGTAAACTTTGATTTAGCCACTTTAAAAGAAGATGATATTCCCTTTTTGAGAAGAAAAATAGGAATTGTATTTCAAGATTTCAAATTATTACCCGATAGAACGGTTAACGAAAATATGCTTTTTGTATTGAAAGCTACTGGTTGGAAAGAACCTACAGAAATGCAAGACAAAATTGATGAAGTTTTGGATAAAGTGGATATGAAAGCATTTGCTTCTAAAATGCCACATCAATTGTCAGGTGGTGAGCAACAACGTGTGGCAATTGCTCGTGCTTTATTGAACGACCCCGAATTAATTCTTGCCGATGAACCGACAGGAAATCTTGATCCTCAGACAAGTATTGAGGTTTTGGAAGTGTTACGAAAAATTAATGCCAATGGGAAAACA
>JBIPNF010000105.1:0-8203 GCA_044373885.1 Flavobacterium sp.
CCAAATGACCGAAACGATGAAGTATCGCCATGGCACGAAGCGTTTGTAAATGCGAGATTGTGGATTGAAAAAATATAACAGACTTCCTAAATTATTTTTTTGGGCGCGCCCTCGTTTAGAACATTTCAAGGTACGAGATAATTTTTCGTTAAACGAGGTCGGGGTATTCGCTGCAATCTTTGCTGCACTTCGTTCTGTAAAGGATTTCCGTTGCAAATGAAATTCACTGAACACCAATTAAAATAAAGTATAGTGAAGTAATCCTTCGCGCAGACTTCGATTTACGATTTACGATTTTAGATTTCCCAAAAACCGAATTCAACTTTACAAATAAAAAACCCATTTGATGATTTGTAAGCAAAAAAGAAATACATTTGAAAATAAATAAAGTATGATGGCAGTCATACCAATCTACCCTTTTTGGGTTGGCTTTGTATGATTTTGTCATACATATATACAAGTTGGCAGACAGTTTGGTTTGGCGGTTAAAAAAACGATGATAATTACAATTAACTAAAACCATAAATTATGAATAAAGAATTAGCCGAATTGATTGAAACTATAAATGTTTTAATGACCGAAATGGAAAGTCTAAAATCCGAGATAAAAGACCTTAAAGTGATTAATAAAGAAATGAATTCTAAATTATATACTCTAAACGAGAATTTAAGTACACTCTAATTTAGAGTTTTCAGCAGAAATAATAACTATTAAGCGTGTTAAAGATTTGATTTCTGAATGTGTCTTGCCTTTCATTAATTCTAAAAAAGATGTTGTAATTTCAATGTTTTTTTTTGTTCTGTGTTTTTGAATTTCTTCTGAAATAATCATAATAAATAATTTTAAATTTCATTCCTTTAAAATGGTGGAATGATTAACCATTAAAACGTAATTAACTAAGATGAATAATAAGATTAGAACATTTATTTTCGGAATTTATATATCGCTATCAGTTAGCATTTCAGGTTATTTATACATCAATCCAACCGAAGTTTGGCGTTTTTGGAACGGTTTTGAATATAGCAATTATAGGCATCCACATTATGATTTTATAAATTTTAAATATTCAGTTTTGATTTCAATTGTTGTTGGAATATTGCTTTATTCCTTTTTGCAATTGTTTAAGAAAACTAAAAGCTTAAATTAAAGGGTGGAATAACGAAACCGACAAGAAAACCGATCTGGCAACAGGCGTTTGGCAAGATTGGGGTTTTAGGCTGGATTTACAGTTGATTTTGTATTTGCAAAGTTCAGTCATTAACCGAAAAATAAGGCTTTCCTAATCCCCAACCTCGCCAAGCGCCGGAACGTTAAGCCCTTTTACACAACTTTTTCATAGAAGAAAAATCATTAAATGTCCTATTCTTTTACAGAATCTTTTCTACTAATATAGTTGTGTAAAAAATCTCCTTTTGGTTTTCCTATATCAAAGGAACTCCATTTGGTAAGAAATCGAGTATTAGTTCTTGCTTCATCTTTATTCATGTTCTCATATTCAATTCTGTAAATTGCTGAATACATTTCGGCTCGACCAACGCCATGATAACAATGAATTAAAACCGGATAATTTTCGGGATTATCCATTATTTTAAAAAAAACATCCAAGTTTTTTTTTGCAGGTACTTGATCAGAGCCATTATTGAAATAAGTAACGCCCTTAATTTTTGCTACAGCATCTTTTTCAGCCGTCAATTCAGAAGGAATTTCAGGATTATTCACATCGTCACCCGTTCCAGGAAAACGCAAATCAACAATCGATTTTATATGGTATTTTTTTACGTAGGAATCAATTTCGTTTGGAGGAATTACACCCGATTTATATACTTTACCTTCGGTAATAGTTTCAAAATTATGATTGATGTTCATATCATAAACATATTTTCCAACCAAAACAAAAATAACTGCAAGTATTAAGAAACCTACTTTTTTAATGTGCTTTTTCATTTTGTAAAATTATAAACTAATTTCAATAATTTATGTTAATTCTATAAATTTAAAAAAATGTTCCTGAATATGTTTATTTTTCATTAATTTGCATGTTATAAATTCAAGTTCAAAAATGACCAATATCACTCGATTATTCGAATTTCCGTATTATCAGTTAGAAAAATTCAACTCTATTACAGATGCACTTGTGACTAAGCAAAATGGAGAATGGATAAAAACTTCAACGCAAGAATATATTGATAATGCCAATGCTATTTCAAGAGCGCTGCTTAGATTAGGTGTCAATAAAAACGATAAAATTGCTGTAATTTCAACCAATAATAGAACCGAATGGAATATTACTGATATTGGAATATTGCAAACTGGCGCTCAAAACGTGCCTATTTATCCAACAATTTCTGAGGATGATTATGAATATATCTTAAACCATTCTGGCGCAATTTATTGCTTTATTTCAGATTCAGAAGTCCTTAGAAAAATAAACTTAATTCGCAATAAAGTTCCAAACCTAAAAGAAGTGTATTCGTTTAATAGTATTGAAGGTTGCAAAAATTGGACTGATTTATTAGAATTAGGAAAAGACACCAGTAACCAAGATGTGGTTGATGATAGAAAAAATGGAGTTAAAAAAGAAGATTTAGCTACTATAATTTACACTTCCGGAACAACTGGAAAACCAAAAGGCGTGATGCTTTCTCATCAAAATATTGTTTCAAATGTTATCGATAGTGCACCTAGAATTCCTTTTACTGCAGGAAACAGTCGTGCTTTAAGTTTTCTACCTATTTGCCACATTTTCGAAAGAATGATTTTGTATTTATACCAATATTATGGTGTTTCGGTTTATTTTGGTGAATCTATAGAAAAAATAAGCGACAATATTAAAGAAGTGAAACCAACTGTTATGACAGCGGTTCCAAGACTTCTTGAAAAAGTGTACGATAAAATTTATGCCAAGGGAACCGAATTAACGGGCATCAAAAAAATGCTTTTCTTTTGGGCAATCGATTTGGGTTTGCGATTTGAACCGTATGGGAAAAATGGTTTTGGGTATGAATTCCAACTTAAAATTGCAAGAAAATTGATTTTTAGCAAATGGAAAGAAGGACTTGGTGGCAACTTAGACTTGATGGTTTCTGGAAGCGCTGCCCTACAACCAAGATTAGCTAGAATATTTGCCGCAGCAGAAATTCCTGTAATGGAAGGCTATGGATTAACCGAAACTTCTCCTGTTATTACCGTAAACGATATGCGGAACTTTGGTTTTAGAGTAGGAACCGTTGGAAAAGTTATCGATAATGTTACTGTAAAAATTGCCGAAGACGGGGAAATACTTTGCAAAGGTCCCAATGTAATGATGGGCTATTATAAAGATGAAAAATTAACAAATGAGGTTATCGTGAATGGCTATTTTCATACGGGAGATATCGGTATTTTTGATACAGACGGCTTCTTAAAAATTACCGATCGTAAAAAAGAAATGTTTAAAACTTCGGGAGGAAAATATATTGCTCCGCAACTCATCGAAAATACGATGAAACAATCTCGTTTTATTGAACAAATTATGGTTATCGGAGACGGAGAGAAAATGCCAGCCGCATTAATTCAACCTAATTTTGAATTCATCAAGGAATGGGCAAAAATTCATTCTGTTAGTATTGGAACTTTAAACGAGGAAATTATATCCAATAAAAAAGTAATCGATCGAATTCAAGAAGAAATCAATGTCCTAAATGAAAAATTTGGTAACTGGGAAAAAATAAAGCGATTTGAACTTACTCCAGATCTTTGGACAATAGATGGAGGTCACCTCACTCCTACCTTAAAACTCAAACGTAAAATAGTTTTAGAAAAATATAAAGATTTGTTCAATAAAATTTACGGACAATCATAACGCTAAAAACTTCTCTAATTCGAGGAGTTTTTTTTTATTTAAAAATAAACAACGAAATACTATGCGTGCATACTATTTTTTATTATATTTGAAATGAATTAAAAATCTTATGAAAGATAAAACTATAGATTATATTTTAAGAGCCACATGGCAAGCGGTTGCTAGAATGTATAATGAAGAAGCATCTAAATATGATGGTTCTATGGCAATTGGTTTTACATTGCTTAGTATTGATAAAGAAAAAGGAACGCCATCAACCGCATTAGGTCCTAAAATGGGAATGGAATCCTCTAGCCTAACAAGGACTCTAAAATCACTAGAAGAAAAGGGATTAATTTTCAGAAAACCAAATCCAGAAGATGGACGAGGTGTTTTAATTTTTCTGTCCGAAACCGGAAAAGAAAAAAGAGATTTATCAAAGAAATCAGTAGTTGAATTTAATGAAGCTATAAAACAGCATGTTCTGCCTGAAAAACTAGCTCATTTTATGGAAGTTGCAGATAAAATAAACGAATTGATTCTAGAAAAAAATATATTCAAATCAAAAGAAATACAATAAATGAAAAGGAATATTAAGAAAGTTGCAGTAATTGGTTCTGGAATAATGGGGTCGGGAATTGCTTGTCATTTTGCAAACATTGGTGTTGAAGTGTTACTTTTGGATATTACTCCAAGAGAATTAACTGATGCCGAAGCAAAAAAAGGATTGACTCTAGAAAGTAAAAGCGTTCGCAATCGCTTGGTAAATGAACATTTATCCAATTCTTTGAAATCGAAACCTTCGCCTATATACAATCAAAAATTTGCAAGCCGAATCACTACTGGAAATACAACAGATGATATGGCTCTAATAAACAATGTCGATTGGATTATTGAAGTTGTTGTAGAAAGATTGGATATTAAGAAATTAGTATTTGAACAAATAGAAAAATTCAGAAAACCGGGTACTCTAGTAACCTCAAATACTTCGGGTATTCCAATTCATTTTATGAGCGAAGGACGAAGTGAAGATTTTCAAAAACACTTTTGTGGAACTCACTTTTTTAACCCTGCACGGTATTTAAAATTATTCGAAATTATCCCGGGTCCACAAACTTCATCCGAGGTCTTAACCTTCCTTACTACATATGGAGAGAAATTTTTAGGTAAAACTTCGGTCGTAGCCAAAGATACTCCAGCATTTATTGGTAACAGAATCGGAATCTTTGGCATCCAAAGTTTGTTCCACTTGGTCAAAGAGTTAGGACTAACCATTGAAGAAGTAGATAAATTAACAGGACCCGTTATTGGCCGACCAAAATCAGCTACTTTTAGAACTGTTGATGTAGTAGGTTTGGATACATTGGTACACGTTGCCAACGGAATTTATGAAAATTGTCCGAATGACGAACAACACGAATTATTCAAATTGCCAGATTTCGTGACTAAAATGATGGAAAAAAATTGGCTTGGAAGTAAATCGGGACAAGGTTTTTACAAAAAAATAGACCAAGACATTCTTTCCTTAGATTTAAATACTTTGGAATATCGTACTGCCAAAAAAGCGTCTTTTGCAACATTAGAACTAACAAAAACCATCGACAAACCGATTGATCGTTTTAAGGTTTTAATAAAAGGAACCGATAAAGCTGGTGAATTCTACAGAAAAAGTTTTGCAGGGATGTTTGCTTATGTTTCCAATAGAATTCCAGAAATATCAGAAGAATTATACAAAATCGATGATGCTATGAAAGCGGGTTTCGGCTGGGAAAATGGTCCTTTCGAAATCTGGGATGCCATCGGTGTTGAAAAGGGAATCGAAATCATGAAAGCCGAGGGTCTTGAACCCGCTTCATGGGTTACCGAAATGTTGGCTTCAGGAAATTCACGTTTTTATACCATTAAAGAAGGGGCTACTTATTTTTATGCTATTCCAAATAAAACACAAACAAAAGTTCCTGGTCAAGATGCCTTTATAATCCTAAATAACATTCGCGAAAGCAAAAAAGTATGGAGCAATAGCGGTGCTATTATTCAAGATTTGGGTGATGGAATTTTGAATTTAGAATTCCAATCGAAAATGAATTCCATTGGTGGTGATGTTTTACAGGCAATTAACAAAGCAATTGACTTATCCGAAAAAGAATATCAAGGTTTAGTCATCGGAAACCAAGGCGCGAATTTCTCTGTCGGAGCTAATATTGGAATGATATTCATGATGGCGGTCGAACAAGAATATGACGAATTGAATATGGCCATCAAACTATTTCAAGACACGATGATGCGGGTGCGTTATTCTGGAATTCCAGTTATTGTTGCACCTCATGGAATGACATTTGGCGGCGGTTGCGAAATGAGCCTTCACGCAGATAAAGTAGTCGCAGCTGCAGAAACCTACATGGGACTAGTAGAATTTGGTGTTGGCCTAATTCCTGGCGGAGGTGGTTCAAAAGAATTGACGTTGAGAGCTTCTGACTTATTTCATAAAAATGATGTTGAGTTGAATGTACTGCAAGAATATTTTTTGACTATTGCTATGGCAAAAGTATCAACGTCAGGATATGAAGCTTTTGATACAGGGCTATTACAGCATGGGAAAGACACAATTGTAATTAACAAAGACCGCCAAATAGCGGAAGCAAAAAAACATGCGTTACTAATGGCGGAAGCAGGTTACACGCAGCCAATTCGCAGAAAAGATGTGAAAGTTTTGGGAAAACAAGCTTTGGGAATGTTCTTAGTAGGAACCGACCAAATGGAAGCGGGAAAATACATCTCTGAACACGACAAAAAAATTGCTGATAAATTGGCTTACGTAATGGCGGGTGGCGATTTATCCGAACCAACATTCGTAAGTGAACAATATTTATTGGATATTGAAAGAGAAGCTTTTATATCACTTTGTACCGAAAGAAAAACATTAGAAAGAATTCAGTTTATGTTAACCAAAGGGAAACCGCTAAGAAATTAATTATAAATTATAAATGTTGAATTTTAAATTTCCATAAGACATTTGATTCAACCAATAATTTAAATTTATAATTGAAAATTTAAAATAATTATGAAAACAGCCTATATTGTAAAAGCATACAGAACTGCCGTTGGAAAAGCTCCAAAAGGCGTATTTAGATTCAAGCGCCCGGACGAATTGGCAGCAGAAACCATCCAATTTATGATGAATGAATTGCCCGCTTTCGACAAAAAAAGAATTGATGACGTTATGGTTGGAAACGCCATGCCCGAAGCCGAACAAGGATTAAACATGGGACGATTAATTTCCTTAATGGGATTAAAAATCGAAGATGTTCCGGGTGTAACCGTTAATAGATATTGCGCTTCAGGATTAGAAACTATCGGAATGGCAACTGCCAAAATCCAATCTGGAATGGCCGATTGTATCATTGCAGGTGGTGCCGAAAGTATGAGTTTTATTCCTATGGGAGGCTACAAACCCACTCCAGATTATGCTGTTGCAAAAGCGGGAAACGAAGATTATTACTGGGGAATGGGATTAACAGCCGAAGCGGTTGCCAAACAATACAATGTGTCACGACAAGATCAAGATGAGTTTGCCTATAATTCACATATGAAAGCTTTGAAAGCACAATCGGAAGGTAAATTTGACAAACAAATTGTTCCGATAACTATTGAACAGACTTTCATCAATGAAAATGGAAAAAAAGAAACCAAATCGTATGTTGTCAACAAAGATGAAGGCCCAAGAGCGGGAACTTCGGTAGAAGCGTTGGCAGGATTACGACCAGTTTTCGCAGCTGACGGAAGTGTAACAGCTGGAAATTCTTCACAAATGAGTGATGGTGCTGCATTCGTTTTAATAATGAGTGAAGAAATGGTAAAAGAATTGAACCTCACTCCTATTGCCCGTTTGGTAAATTTTGCATCGGCGGGAGTCGAACCTAGAATTATGGGAATTGGTCCCGTAAAAGCGATTCCGAAAGTATTAAAACAGGCAGGACTGCAATTAAAAGACATTGATTTAATAGAATTAAACGAAGCCTTTGCCTCACAATCCTTAGCAGTAATTCGAGAATTGGGATTAAATCCTGATATCGTAAATGTAAATGGTGGGGCCATTGCTATGGGGCATCCGCTTGGTTGTACAGGTGCAAAATTGTCAATTCAACTATTTGATGAAATGAAACTCAGAGGAAATAAATACGGAATTGTAAGTATGTGCGTTGGAACAGGACAAGGAAGTGCGGGGATTTATGAATTGCTTTAGAAAACGAGAAGTTTGAAGCAAGAAACAAGATGATAGAGAATGAGACATAACTTTAAGAACCTAAAAATTTGGATTATTGCAATGGATATTACAAATGATATCTACAAACTAACTTCTGTATTTCCAAAATCAGAAATATA
>JBIPNF010000106.1:0-8189 GCA_044373885.1 Flavobacterium sp.
ATATTTCTGAATCGTTTTCACGGCACCAATTACATTGATTTCAAAATCATTTCTAAAATCATCGATACTCAAGCTCATAATTGGTTTTAAGTTGATAGAACCTGGGCAATATATCAAAACATCAATGTTTTCGATTTCTGGAAGTTCGTCTTCTAAAATGTTTAATTCGAAATGTTTTAGATTTGTATGAGAAATCGCAGGTGCACTTCTACTGATGTTGTAAACTAAGTTTCCTTCAATCATTTGAGATACAATTGCATTTCCAATTCCTTTGCTACCGCCTATAATTACTATGTTTTTCATTTATTAATGTGTATTATCTTTTTGATATTTTGTTGTTATTTATTTGTCTTTGCATGGTACATTTAAATCTTCCTTCTCGAAAATCTCTCAGTTTTTCGTGTTTCGTTTTGCGTCCCTGAACACGAGCCCGCCACATTCTAAAACTTGACGCTTTCATTTCTTTTCTCATTAAATCAATGACATCTTGCTCTTTTAATCCAAATTGCAGTAAAATGGAGTCAAATGTGGTTCGGTCTTCCCAAGCCATTTCTATAACTCTGTCGATTTCTAATTCTGTTAATTCCTTTGTCATATTTTGATATTTATGATTCGTTATCGTTGGCACCACTCATGGTATGTAATTTCAATATTCTAAAACTTTCTTCTTTAACCAATGGATTTTTTCTCATTTCCCATAAAAAATCACTTGCAAATTTCCGAGTTCGTTCCATATTAATTATAGGTTTCGGATAATTGATGCCCAACTCAAAATTGTTAAATTTCTGATCTAAATAAGTCATTTTGTAAGGCTCGTGAATAAATTGTAAAGGCAAATTTTCTAATTCTGGAACCCAACGTTTTATAAATTCACCCTGAGGATCGTGCTCCAAACTATTCTTTATGGGGTTATAAATTCGTAACATATTTACCCCCGTTTCACCGGCTTGCATCTGTAATTGTGGAAAATGTATTCCAGGCTCAAAATCTAAAAACATTTGCGATAAATGTTGTGTCGCTTCTTGCCATGGTTGCCATAAATTGTGAGTAAAAAACGAAACTACCATTGCCCGCATTCTAAAATTTAAGTAACCAGTTTCATTCAAACATCGCATACAAGCATCTACCAACGGAAAACCTGTTTGTCCTTTTTGCCAAGCTTTAATATAGTTTTCGTTGTTTTTTTTCTTTAATAAATGAAAACCTTTATTCACACTTTCAAATTCCATTATTTCTTCCATTTCAAATTTTTGAATAAAATGGGCTTGCCAAGTTAACCGGGAAGCAAAGGAATCAATTTGTTTTTTATCGCTAACAGTCAATTTAAAATCGGCGGCTTTTTGTAATATTTGCCTTGTTGATAAATTTCCCCAAGCGATATAGGGGGATAATCTGCTGCAACTTTTACGAGCTAATGTTGGCTTTGAGATGTTATAACTATAATTATGGTAGCGTTCACTAAAAAAGGTTTTCATATATTTTAAACCCGTTGTTGTACCTCCCTTTTGAAATGCAGAATTCAAATCAGTTGTTAAATCTACAGTTGTCATATTGGATTCTAATTCATTGATAGCCTCAATAGAAAATAGATATTCTGAATCTGGATTGAACGAAAACTGCTGAGTATTCATGTATTTTTCCCATTTAGCCACCCAATTTTCCCGATTTACCAACCCACGAAAAATACCATTATTGATATTTTCTTCCCAATGAATCATCGTATTTTTACAAAATCTTTTGAAAGTTTTATCTCTTTCATGTGTTATTTTTAAACCAGTTTCCTGATGTGAATAAACGGTATCAATTTTGTAGAATTCTTGAATTATATTAAAAGCATTGATAGTTTCAGATGAAACAATTAATACTTTTGTATTATAAATTAATAACTGATTGTTCATATCAACCAAGGATTGTTTGATAAAATCCCAGTGGCGTTGGCTATAATGACCGTCATTTTCCAATGAAGGCTCGAAAACGTAAAGTAGTAATGTGGGTTTATTTGATTTTAAGGCGTTGAATACAGCTTCATTATCTTGCAAACGAAGGTCCCTTTTGAACCAAACCACATTGATATGTTTTCTACTATCGCTCAATTAATTATCTTTAATTTTTATTTCGTCTGCACTTTTCACTGCAATATTTAACTTCATCCCAAACCTTTTCCCACTTTTTTCTCCAATTGAAAGGTCTGTTACAAACCAAACACATTTTTGAAGGCAAATTTTCCTTTTTCAATTAGTTGTATTTTTGATACTGATTGACAACAATTGTGGCTTTTAAATCAAACATCAAGTTATACAATCCAAAGAAAGTTCTGTTCATATAGATGAAATGTTTGGAACCTCTATTTCCGTTCATTTTTCTTAAATTAGTGTCTTTTGCAAATCTTTCTCCTAATTTTGCAATGTTTCCAAAGAAATCAGGATCTGAAAAATCAAAATTTTCTTCTTGAAAAGGTTGCGTAAATAAGGATAATAAATCATAAAACATATCTGTAAAGTAAGTTACTTCGTCTTTTGAATCGTCACTTCTCAGGATTTCTAACTCAAATAATTTATCGCTGAATAATTTTGGGTTGTTGATAACTTTTTTGTCAATCAACTCAAAATAAGGTGTGTAAAACTCATTTGGAATTTGTTTCATACATCCAAAATCTAAAGCTACAAGTTGGTTTTCGTCATTCACCAAGAAATTTCCTGGATGTGGATCGGCGTGTACTTTTTTCAAGATATGAATCTGATACATATAAAAATTCCACAAAGCTTGACCAATTTTATTTGCAACTTCCTGATTTGTATTTACAGCCGTAAATTCTGAAAGGTGTTTTCCAGTCATCCAATCCATCGTGAGAATTCGTTCCGATGAAAACTCAGGGTAATATTCAGGAAAAATTAAATTTTCAATTTTTTCACAAGCTTTTACTACTTCTTGGCTTTGTTTTAATTCCAATAAATAGTTGGTTTCCTCAATCAATTTATCTTCAACTTCCTTGAAATATTTATCAGAATCTTTTCCTTGAAGATTAAACATTCTAATAGCGATGGGCTTTACCAATGCTAAATCGGATGAAATGCTATTTGCAACGCCAGGATATTGAATTTTTACTGCTAATTTCTTTCCGTTTTTAACCGCTTTGTGAACCTGTCCAATACTTGCCGCATTAACAGAATTAGCATTAAATTCATCAAAAATATCATAAGGTGATTTCCCGAAATTTGTTTTGAATGTTTTCAATACCAATGGCGCAGAAAGTGGCGGAACAGAAAATTGTGACAACGAGAATTTTTCAACATACGCTTGAGGCAAAAAACTCTTGTCCATACTCAACATTTGAGCAACTTTAAGAGCGCTTCCCTTTAGGCTTTTTAGTCCGTCATAAATATCTTCAGCATTATTTTCGTTTAGTTTATCCTTATTTAATTCAGGATTCACCATCTTTTCACCGTAATATTTTAAATAATTGACACCAACTTTTGCTCCTGTTTGTACTAATTTTGTTGCTCTTTGAATTTTGGATGTAGGTATGTAATCTATGGTTTTCATTATTTTGAGTATATTTTTTCTTTGAAAATAAATTTCCCAAAATCAATTAAGCTATCGATAGGGGCAATATTCATCAATTCAAAAGTTGCTTTTATAGATTTTTCAATATAAATATCTGTTTTTTCAAGTGCTGGAGAAGTGTCATCCAACCAGAATTTCATTGTCAATAATAATTGAAACCATGAAGATTCTTGAAATGCTTTTTCCTGAAAATTTTGAAATTGTTCTTGTTGTGTTCTAAAGTCGTCTGTTATGATTTCTGAAACGAATCTTTTATAATGCATTCTTAAACTTGTTAATTGCATTAAGTTTTTCAATTGATTCCCGTGCTCTTTTAAAGTCATAACAACATAACTTCTGTTGGCCGTTAAAAGCTCAAAAAAAGTAAAATTGAATCCCAATAATTTACTTCTCATATCATAGGATTCGTATTCTTTGTCTTTATGAAGTAATTCTACTGTTTTATCGTAAAACATTTTAAAAATTTCTTTCTCTACACTTTCTATAGTTCCAAAAAAAGTATAAAATTCCGTTTCTGATATTTCATTTACTTTAGTGAATTGATAAACTGATTTAGGCTTTTCGTTGTGTTCTAATGTATAATTCATGTACATTGAAACAATTTTTTCTTTAGTAAGTGACGATTTTTTAGTTGCCATAATAATGTTATTTTTTTGAGAGTATAAAGGTATAAAATGTTTAACGATATACAATATTTGTTAAACAAAATAATTTGTTAATATTTTTTACAATAAAAAAGCCCAATTTAAGGTTCGTTTAGAACTATAAATTGAACGTATACTATTTTAAAGGATAAATAAAACTGTTGCCTTTTCAAATTATGCTATAAAAAAAACCACAGATTCGCAAATTCCTATACTATAATAGAAAAAAAATCTGCGACCCGAGACCAAAGGTCGAACAGACGAAGTAATCTGCAGTAAAATAATTCTGATTTATACTTTGTGTTAACTAATTTAGCAACTCAAAATCTTCATTGTCTGCTCGTTTCAAAATGCTTTCAGGAAGTGCTTTTTTGGCTTTAGCACCCATTTTTTTCAATTTTTCAACACTCGTAATTAGGTTTCCTTTTCCTTCCACAAGTTTGTTCATTGCAGCACCATATTCGGTTTTGCTTTCATCGATTTTCTTGCCAATTTTAATTAAATCATCAACAAAACCTTGAAATTTATCATATAAAGCTCCTGCTTGTCGTGCAATTTCCATCGCGTTTTCTTGTTGTTTTTGATTTGCCCACATGCTGTCAATCGTTCTCAAAGTAGCTAATAAAGTTGATGGCGTTACAATGACAATGTTTTTCTCGAATGCTTTATTGTACAATGTGGTATCTTCGTTCAAAGCCATTGCAAATGCAGGTTCTATCGGTATAAATAGCAATACAAAATCAGGGCTTTCTATTTCGTATAAATCGTGGTAATTCTTTTCGCCCAATTGTTCAACGTGTCGTTTTATGGAACTTACGTGTTCTTTTAAATAGCCAATTTTCAAAGAATCATCTTCCTCATTGATGTATTTTTCATACGCCGTTAAAGATACTTTTGAATCTACAATCATCTTTTTTCCGTCGGGAAGATTAATCACAACATCGGGGAAAACCCTATTTCCGTCAACAGCAGTATGGCTTTGTTGCACATAATATTCGCGGTCTTTTTCTAATCCTGATTTTTCTAAAACGCGTTCCAAAACCAATTCGCCCCAGTTTCCTTGCATTTTACTATCACCTTTCAGCGCTTTTGTCAAATTCAAAGTTTCCTTACTCATTTGCGCGTTCATATCGGTTAAGCCTATAATTTGTTGGCGTAAAGCAGCGTGATAATCGATACTTTCTTTGTGGGTATCATCCACTTTTTTCTCGAACAATTGAATTTTTTCTTGCAAGGGCGACAAGATATTTTTCATATTTTCTTTGTTTTGTTCCGTGAACTTTGTAGATTTTTCTTCCAAGATTTTATTTGCCAAATTCTCAAATTCTTTGGTAAATTTCTCTTGCAATTTTTCAACTTCATCTTTTTGTTCTTTATTTCGTTCCCAAAGATTTTCAAAATCATTTTCCTTTTTGGAAAGTTGAATATTAATCGCTTCTTTTTCAGTTCTAATGGTTTCCTTTTCTGAATTTAAAGCTACTAATTGCGATTTCAATTCTTCAATTTGAAAATTCAATCCGTTATTTTTCTCTTCTAAAGCGGCTCGTTCCGATTTGGCATTGGCAGAAAAAAGAAGTTTTCCAATATAGATTCCTATGATAAGTGCGATAACGAAAGCTGCTAATACGAAAAGGGCTTGTGACATGGTGTGTGATTTTTATGAATGTAAAAATAAACAATACTATTCTATTTAAAATTTTAAATAAAGATAATTTGAAAAATGTATTTTTACACCATATTATAATCAAGTTATGCACCAACATTTCATTCTTCATAAACCGTATGGTTTCTTGAGTCAATTTATTTACGAATTAAAAAGGAAGAAAAAACTTTTGGGCGAACTGTATAATTTCCCTGAAGGGACGATGGCCATTGGGCGCTTGGATGAAGATTCTGAAGGTTTATTATTGTTGACCACAGATGGAAAAGTAAGCGAACAAATTCGTAGTAAAAAAGTGGACAAAGAATATTATGTTCAAGTGGATGGAATTATCACTCTTGAAGCCATCGAAAAATTGCAAAATGGTGTTGAAATTGGCTTTGAAGGAACTAAATATACTACCAAACCTTGTAAAGCTTTTTTGGTTTCTGAAATTCCAAATTTTGGGGAACGCGGAAAAAAAATTCGGGATGAACGCCACGGACCAACATCTTGGGCTTCGATAACGGTCAATGAAGGGAAATTTCGTCAAGTTAGAAAAATGACAGCTGCAGTTGGATTTCCTACTTTGCGATTGGTACGTATCCGAATAGGAAAAGTACATTTGAACGAATTAAAAGCGGGTGAAGTTATTGAAGTTTCTGACTTCAATTTAACGAATAAACAAATTACAGAATAAACAAATTAACTATGTTGAACATCGTTTTAGTAGAGCCAGAAATTCCAAATAATACCGGAAATATTGGCAGATTGTGCGTTGGAACTGGAAACAGATTGCATCTCATTCATCCTTTTGGATTTCAAATTACAGATAAAAATTTGAAACGCTCTGGTTTGGATTATTGGGTGCATTTGGATTGGAAAGAATATCAAAATACGGAAGAATGGATTGCCCAAATTCCAGATCTTTCCCGTGTATTTTTATTCAGTTCGCACGCTGAAAAATCCTATTTAGCAGAAAATTATCAGGATGGCGACTGGTTGGTTTTCGGAAAAGAAAGTGTGGGTTTGAGCGAATTGGTATTGAATCAATTTCCGAATCACTTGACCATTCCAATTTCCCCTTTGGTGCGAAGTTATAATCTTGCCAATTCGGTTGCATTTGCAATTGGCGAAGCAAAAAGGCAGATAGAAATTAGATAGCTAGTTCTGTGAAATTCGATATTAGCGAATAATAAACTTCCCTTTTTGGCTGTCAAATGCGATATGCTCGTCTTTGAATAAAGTATCAAAATTACCTTTCAAAATAAAATTACAAGGTTGGTCTTGAACCACGGTTTCGGGAGTCATAATAATCATTTCGTCGCTAATTTGTATTGCCATATCGATATCGTGCGTCGAAAAAAGGATGCATTTTTGGGTTTCAAGTGCTAATTTTTTCAAGAGTTTAAAAAGCGCTACTTTGTGTAATAAATCCAAATGTGTGGTAGGTTCATCTAAAATTATCAAAGGCGTGTCTTGTGCCAAAGCCCTTGCTACCAATACATTTTGGAGTTGTCCATCGCTAATTTCGTAATGTTTTGTATCTGCCAAATAAGTAATTTGTGTGAGTTCCATCGCAACCTTGATTTTCTCAATATCAAAACCGCTTAAGGTTCCAATCCAATTCGTGTAAGGCTGTCTTCCCAACGCAATAATTTCAAAAACGGTTAAATTACTCGGAGGTAATTTTTCTGTTAAAACAATACTTAGATTTTGTGCCAATGAAAGCGAATCAAATTCAGAAATGCTTTTGCCATTCAAAAAAACCTCGCCTGAAATTGGGTTTTGAATTCCTGTGAGTGTCCGTAAAAGTGTTGATTTTCCTATTCCATTGGCACCAATTAAAGCTATTAATTTGCCTTTTTCTAAGGACAGATTAATTTCAGATGCAATAGTGTTTACATCCTTTTTAGTAGCATATCCAATGCTTAATTGAGAAGTGGTGAGAATGTTGTTTTTAGTAGTCATTTATTTTAAATAGCAACTTCAAAAGTACGCATTGTACTTAGAATATTTGAATATTTATTTCTTTTTCAAGATTTTATATTCTTCGTAACATTCGCTTATGGCGTCCATAATTTGTAAATCGTTTGCCGTTCTTATGAATGATTCCGAGTAATTACAACGTTCTAAAATTTCGGGAATTTCGTTTTTATCGATACCAAGAAGAACAGAAATGGTTTCTCTGTCAAATTTTGAAGCCAATAAATTCCGAACTGTTTCATCTTTTTTCAAGCTTTTCAATCGCTTCAATTCTTTCGGTTTTTTCCCAAAGAAATTATAGAGCATATCAGCAGGATTAAATATAGAACCCATCACTTTACTGAAGGCACCTGGTG
>JBIPNF010000107.1:0-8185 GCA_044373885.1 Flavobacterium sp.
TTCTACCAATCGGTTGCGATAATCGTATTTGTACTGGTAACACAAACCGTCTAAAATGCTTGTTGTTATCGCTAGACTCGCATCAACCAATGGCGGTACTACGAAGGTTAAATTACCATATTGGTCGTAAACATAATACGTATCGTGTTTTTCTAATTCGGTTCCAGAATTTACTTTTGCATAGGTACGCTTTAAGACTACCCGCCCTTCTTTGTCTTTGAACTCCTCAAGACCACCAGTTACCAAATTTGGCGTGTTTTCGTCGTAAGTAATAGTTTTATAGAGTTGGTTTGGATCATAATACCCATTATCGGTTAACAACGGATTGTAATATCCCAATGTATTATAATTTGCTCCATCTGCAGTTGCTTTAAATAACTTTACTTCGTTGCTATTATTGGTTTGGTAATTGAATCGGATGGTGTGTTTTTCAGGATTAGTCAAGCTCCAGTCGTTTCCCGGTGCCGCTTGTTCCAAAACACGGTTCAAGGGAGACGCTTCTAACATTTTCTCGGAATACGGATTGTCGGTGTTTCCATACGCATTGGTTTGGTAAAAACGAATCAAATCAGGAATTGGATTGGAAATAAATGCCAAATCAGTAGTACCCGAACTATAAGGCAAATAGTCTTTCACCTGACGACCAAAGGCATCGTATTCTATTGGTGTAACGATGTTTTTTCCTGTTGCCGATTGTCCCACGGCGACTTGCTGCATCGGACGACCCAAGCCATCAAAATACGATACTTGCACCTGTGGTAGAGTAGCTCCCTCGCCTTTGTAAGTGGTTGTTTTTACGTAATTTTGGGTTTGCCCCAAAGCCAATAAAGGCAGAATAAAGAGGAACAATAGAATTTTTTTCATAAGAGCTAAGTATAAGAGGGAGCACTTCAATTAATTAGAACATTGACATTCTAATTTATAGTTGCAATTTTATACTTTTTCTATTGAGTGGTTTTACGGTTTTTTTGAGTTTTTTTTACGGTGTTTTTGGAGTGTAACTTCGAGAGTCTAAGCAATTGTATAAAGACCACGCGAAAGAAATCTAGATTTAGTTGTGGGTTGTTTTATTCATTTTGTGGGTACGGATTACAAATCCGCATTATTTCTAATGTGCTTTTTGTATATCATAGCTCAAAGTCGGGAGACTTTGCGCAGCAAATTGTTCTTAATTAGAACACTTCGCAGAGCGGGAGACTTTGCGCAGCACATTTGTCTTAATTAGAATACTTCGCAGAGCGGGAGACTTTGCGCAGCAAATTATTCTTAATTAGAACACTTCGCAGAGCGGGGGAACAAGCAAATATCTTCAAAGATCCTGCTATGCTTAATCGTTTTAATGAAATTGAAAAACTAGACCCTGAAAACAAATCACATCTGCTTTCTGTAGTTGATGGTTTCATACAAGCTCTAAAGTTTAAAAATATAGCTGCGCTATAAAATAGAAAAAGCCCCAATTTTGGGGCTTTTCTATTTTATATCTTGTAGAGTTATTTTATAACTTTTATTATGGAATTATTTCGAAAATTAGTTACGTTTTTATCGTCTATTTTATAACTACGTAAATCAGTAGAGTCTGGAATATATATTATTACTGACCTTTTAAGCATTTCAGAACAAAGCTTTTCGAGTTTTTCTTTATCACTTCCAAAATCAGATTTATGCAAAAATTCATCTGACAAGGCAAAATAGTCTTTGAATTCTCGTACATCAATGTCTCCCGTAATTTTGATAGAATCCTGTGGTTGTATAGAATTTATACTTCTTGAATACAGGGGGATTATTTTTTTCTGTAAGGTATCTAATACATACATGATTGATTTTGTCCTATCGTATGAATTCCCTTTACTAGTAAAAATTTTCTCGCCATTAGACAAATTCTTAACACTGAAATTTAAAAAGAAAATAGGTGGTGATGGTGCATCACTTCCTTTTGGAGCTTTCAAATAAACATTAAAATCTTTGTATCTAATCGTCAACTCTTCATTTGAATCTTCCTTTTTACAACTGAAAAACAATATAATAAGGAGAACTAAAATTACATTTTTCATTTTTTCTATAAATTTGTTATTAGTTTACTCTGCGTTACTATTAAGTAAATGTTTTCTATACTGTCCAGTTGTAAATTTAAAATTAGGGCTGGTAATCTGCATTTTATAAATAGCATTATGTTCTGGATCACTGCCAAAACCACCCCTTCCTCCATGTCCTCTAAACTCATGTTCAAAATTACTAAAGATATTTGCCGCTGTATTTAATGTTTTTCTATTATCAAAATTATTGGTTATTATGTCTATATTCCCTCCAACGTTATGATAATTACCATATTCAGTACCCACAGGTCGAGCGTTTGGTGTACCAATACCCAATTCCGCTGATCCTGTTTCTACCTTGCCTTTAAACAATTCTTTGCTTGGATTAATGCCATAAAAAGTTTTATAAAGTGTTTTGTCAATAAAATCAGTTGCTTTGTTAAATAACATCATATTTCCTTCTGTTGATTTTAATTCAGCTATAGATTGACTATTTTTTTGAGCGACATCATGGTCTATAACTCCGCCTTTCGATTCGTTAGTTAGACTATTGAATTTATCTTTATTCATAAAGAGTACGTCTCCCTTTAAAAAACCTTGACTGTCATTTCCTAAATACGCACCAGTTTTACTGTCAAATATTGGACTGGCACTTCTACCGTCTGGGTCAGTAAAAAATAGAGGATTATTATTGCAGAATGCATACGGAGACCAACTTGGAGTTTCTTCCGCTAATGGGTCAACATTCATAAAACGTCCAATCGCATAATCGTAATTTCTCCATTTAAAGCTATCCCAATTCAAGCCTAGTTCATCCTGACGCTCTTGTCCTTGGTACTTATACTTATAAGGATTAGCAAAACTTCCAATAACAGAAACCTCATCAAAACTTATGTTATTCAGAATGCTCATTTAACATTTTCTATTTTACGAATATAGGAAATTTATTAATTAGTTGACTATTAAGCATAAAAAAAGCCTCTAGTTTCCCAGAGGCTTCAATTTCTTTCACTTAGTTACGTTATTTGCTATTGCATTTAAGAGGCTTGACTAAGCATTACAGTACAAATGTACAAAGTTTTTCGAACCAATGAACTTTTTTTATAAAATATTTTATTTTAAAGTTAAATTTTGTTCATTAACTTTGGACGAAATTATTAAAAAACAATTGATTTTGCCCCCCGCTCCCGCACGAATCCTTTCGTGTGGCTTATAAGGTTATACATCAAAAAACCTAAAAACTATTACATCGTCAATCAGTCCTTTTTCCCCAGCATAATCTGCGCCACTACTATACTTATAATCTTCAGGTCTAAATACAATCCCTTCTTCTACTGGATTATTATGAACATAATCTATTTTTTGTTGAATTACCTTATTGCTCCATAGCTCTATCGGTTTATTATCATGACGCCAAAATTGATAATGCTTAACGTTAGAACTCTTTTCCGCTTCTTTTTTGAAAAAGTCCAACAAGAATTCTTTTCTGCTTTCTTGTTGATTTTCCTTTATGCTTTTTACAATTGATTGGCTGGTAAATCTTTTTAGATCTCCTATTAATAATTCGGGATTTTGACCATTTATACTTCTAAAAACCAAATGCACATGATTACTCATAATACACCAAGCATGAATTTCTAATCCTTTATTTTTTTGGCAAAATTCTAAGCTTTCAACAAGTAAATCTTTATACTCATTTCTTGTAAAAACATCTAGCCAACCAACAACTGCAAAACTAATAAAATAAAGACCCTCAGGATTATGAAATTTATAATTTCGACTCATTATTTTGCTTTTTCTTCAAATATAGTAAATAAATTAGGTATATTCAAGTGCCACACGAAAGGATTCGTGCGGGAGCGGGGGCTTTTCTGTTTTAAAATCCTTTCCTTCTTATATAATACAATTCTTGGCTATCAGTGCAGTATAGTAAAAAATACTGTTCCAATTCATTAAAATGAATAAAGCTGTAATAATTCTTTTGGTTTAATATCTCTTTATTAAAAGAATTGAAGCATTTAACATCATCAAGATTGTTAGAAGTTAATGTAAACTTATATAACTCGATTGTTTGGTTATCAAGAGGACAATTCTTCCATTTACCTACGGTTATTTCATTTGTAATCTCTTTACCTTCCCATTCTGTAATTTTTGGAAAATTTTCATTGATTATACCTCCATTTATTTTATATCGGTATATCTCAAACAATTCTCCATTAGAACTAACACCAAGAAAGTCTTTACTACAAGATTTATCAAAACTTCCATTGTATTCTTTAAATAATTTTTGAAAATCGTGCTTATCTAAAGGACTAAAAGATAGTTCTTTATAAACCAAATATGAAGTTATTATTACTACTATAAACAATACTCCTAATAATATTTTCTTCATAATCATTATTTTTTAACTGGTACTTTCGATTGCCCATATCCGTATATGAAGAAGTTTTTCCCGCTATTCTCTCCTCCTGGTCTTCCAACCCAAGTAGCAGCATTTCGTAAAGGTCTCCCATCCATCTTATAATCATATTCATCCATAAATGTTTTTCCTCCAAGATGAACAGATCCTGTATTTGCATTTAAAAGAGTTAGTTTTAAAGTACCATATACTTTTCCTGTATTACTCAATCCCCATATAAAATTATTATAAAGAGAACTACCTTTTTTATTGTCAAAATCTTTAGTGGTAATACCCGGAAGCTCTATTTTGCTTTGATCTACAAATAAAGACTGCCCCGATTTGCCATTCCACCAAGTATCAGCCTCGGATTTAGTTAAATAGCCATCATAATCAGGTCGGTTAGGCAAATCATTATAATGATTATAGAAACTATTATAATTATCAAAATCAGGAATTGCTTTGTAATATTCTGAACCTCCATTTGGTGCTAAATCTTTCTTCAAAGCATCTTCGTGCTTCATACCTTGTGTAAAGTCATCTTTTTTCATTACAATCGCTTTGCCTTGTAATCCTTGATCGTCAGTACCCATAAAAGTACCTTCTTGATCATAAATAGGACTTGCACTCATTCCTGTTGGGTCAGTAAAGAATAGAGGGTTATTGTTGCAGAATGCGTACGGTGACCAACTTGGAGTTTGTTCCGCTAGTGGGTCAACATTCATCCAACGCCCAATTGCTGGGTCATAATTCCTAGCTCCGTAGTCATACATGTTAAGCCCTAACTCGTCTTGCAATTCCTTACCGTTGTACTTATAATTATACCCACTATAAATCACAGCTTCTGATACTGGGTCTTGAATGGGGTTAAAATCCGAAGAGGGTATTCCCATTTGAGCAGCTAAGACGTCCGTTTTCTGAACCATGTATTTAGCACTCAATACCGCCACTTCCTCTGGATTTTGAATTTTAGCAATAACTTTAGCCGTAGTGTTATAGGTAGCGTGTTTCAACCCAAAAGGATAATAATTGTTTTCTTCTATTTTGGTCAGTAATGCTGTTGCTGGATTAATCCCATAACTCAACCGAATGTTTCCCAAATGATCGGTATAGTTAAATACATAATCAAAAGGGTTTGTCGCACCAGAGGTATATTTTACATAACCTTCTGCCGTTGGAAAAAACAACAGTTTCCCACTTTCATACTGGTAACCGTCTAAATAATCTACGGTAAATACAATTCTATGTCGAGAGGCTACATCCACTGTTTTGGCTACTTTTTTTCCTGTTGCTGTGTAAATATAGGAAATATTTGGAAAGTCCCCTCCATTTTGAATAACAATTCGAGTTGGCAAATTCAAATGATTGTAAACCATGCTCGAAATTCCTTTGTTATCGTCACGAGTCATATTACCATTTAGGTCATAGCCGTATTCTTCTCGGTTATTGGCTCCGTCTTTAAAACCATCAGTATTGGCAGTAGCATCGGTTACTTTTGTAAGTCTGTTTTTTTCGTTGGCATCATAGCCATAAACTAAATTGTCTATTACAGGCACTGTAGTTTGGCTCTCCATTCCTCCATTTCTAACCAAACTTTGAATGTTTCCGTTTTTGTCATAGGTCAATTTCTCGTTAAAAGTATTGACCACATCGGCAGGGTTTGGGTTTGCAGGATTACTCGGTCGAACATACTGGGCGTTGGTCAATCTATTGAGCGCATCATAACTATAACCATAACTTCTGGTCAGGTTGTCAAAATTGGTTCGCCAACGGGTTTCTGCAATATTGCCGTTGTATAGTTTTTTTACATCCGTTTGGTTGTTGTCCAGCGTGTTGTAATTGATTTTAAAGGCGAATAAGTCAGGTTGAGTTGCCCCACTATCTTGTAAATCACGAGTATCATTAATCCCCGTGAGCCATCCTCGAATGTTGTAGGTATAATCTACTTTTTGCAGTCCGCTACTTCCATCAACAGTAGTTCCACCTACGTTTTTTGAAAGAAGCTGTCCCATTTCAGTATAGGTATTGGCAGCTAATAATTGTATCTCACCTTCATTTATTTGGTGCGTGTGGGTAAGCAATCGGTCTTGGTCGCTGTAGGTAAACACCTCATCTGTTCGAATTTCATCAATATTGGCATTACGTTTGTGGCGGGTAACTGCTAACAGCGTTTTTCCCGAGAAATCTATTTTGCTTTCCACATCGGTATAACCTCCTAAATAATTGGTGGTACTGCTTTTAACGGGTCGGGATTTGTTGTCGTACAGCGTGTAGGAACTTTCCCCATTACTATCGCTTTGGTTTTGCAATACCCTCACCCAGCTGCCTGTGGGCATTCCTTTTGGTTTAAGACTACCGTTGTTGTAATAGACCAATTGCTGCCCATCCACTACGCTGCTAGGAATTTGAGGTGGGTTCGGAAAATCATAATCGTCATAATACGAAATAGTGAGTAGTTTAAAAGTTCCTGTGACTATGGGAATAACATTGGTATAAAAAGCTGGAATCCCGTCAATAGTTCCCGAAGTCGTTTTAGTTTCACTAAAGGAAGTCAAACTATTTAAAGCCGTTTGAAAGTCTTTTCTTTGGCTATTATCAATGGTTGCAGTCTGCGTCCAACCGGTATAGACTGGTCGGTTAAAACAATCGTATTTGGTAATCAACCAGCCAATGGGTGTTGGTGTTAGGCTTTGCTGGTCAACAAATGGAGAAAAAGTAGGGCCTGTAGCTACCACACGATCTAATTTGTCATAAATAATAAATTCCCATTGTTTACCGGGTAGTTTTTTTTCTACCAATCGGTTGCGATAATCGTATTTGTACTGGTAACACAAACCGTCTAAAACGGTTGGCGTTATCGCTAGATTCAAATCAACCAATGGAGGCAGCACAAAGGTCAAATTACCGTATTGGTCGTAAACATAATAAGTATCGTGAAGCCCCCAAGCCCCCGAAGGGGGAGTGGAATTATAGGTTCTTTTCAAAACCACTTTGCCTTCTTTATCTTTGAACTCAACGGTTGCACCATTACCTTCACTAGGATTTGCAACTGTGTTTTCATCGTAAGTGATGGTTTTATAGAGTTGGAATTCATTATAATTAGTCGGAATTAAAGCAGTTGGAATATCATACAACCCTTTGGCCGCGACCCAATTACTAGTCACCGCAAATCGTTTTACAGTATCGGCAGCGGTATTGGTTTGATAGTCCAATCGGATGGTGTGTTTTTCAGCATTAGTCAAGCTCCAGTCGTTTCCCGGTGCCGCTTGTTCCAAAACACGGTTCAAGGGAGACGCTTCTAACAGTTTCTCGGAATACGGATTGTCGGTGTTTCCATACGCATTGGTTTGGTAAAAACGAATCAAATCAGGAATTGGATTGGAAATAAATTCCAAATCAGTAGTACCCGAACTATATGGTAAATAGTCTTTCACCTGACGACCAAAAGCATCGTATTCTATTGGGGTAACGATGTTTTTTCCTGTTGCCGATTGTCCCACGGCGACTTGCTGCATCGGACGACCCAAGCCATCAAAATACGATACTTGCACCTGTGGTAGAGTAGCTCCTTCGCCTTTGTAAGTGGTTGTTTTTACATAATTTTGGGTTTGCCCCAATGCCAATAAGGGCAGAATAAAGAGGAACAATAGAATTTTTTTCATAAGAGCTAAGTATAAGAGGGAGCACTTCAATTAATTAGAACATTGACATTCTAATTTATAGTTGCAATTTTATACTTTTTCTATTGAGTGGT